>NZ_JBKKAP010000044.1:0-18953 GCF_046714615.1 Paeniglutamicibacter sp. | reverse complement strand
CAGCACACCGCCCCCTCCCCTTCCAGGGCGCCCGCTACCAACCAACCCGGGCACGGCACCGCACTTCTTCCGGCGACCGCGCCGGAAGCGACGACACCTGCCTCCCGGCCAGAGCCAGTAGCACCGGCACCCCCGGCGGAACCGGCGGCACCGCAGCCCGCCGCCCCTCGGCCAGTTGGCCAACACGCCCAACCGCAGGAAGCCCCGCAGCCCGCGGCCCCAAGGCCCATTGTGCAGCCGGCGAAGCAGCCGGAAGCCCGGCAGCCCGCCGCGGATTCCGTGCGCCCTGCCCCTGCGCCCGAGCAGCCCGCCCAGGCAGCAGCATCGGCACCGGAACCGGCACCGGCACCGGCACCGTCGGACGAGGATCCGGGCTTCGGTCCCGAACCCACCTGGGATTCGGAGCCGTGGGACGATGGCGCCGGCGACTGGGATGCCTCCTCCGTTCCCGTGCCCGACTGGGAAGCGGACCTTGGCACAGCCTCGGCGGAGCCTGCCCGCGACAATGGCATGGCGGCACCCGCGCCCGTTGACCGTGAAACCTCGCGGCCGGCCGCGCCGGCGCCGGCGGCCCCCAAGGGCTATGTGGCCCCGGCACCGTCGCTGGGCGTGGCCGATCGTCCGGTGGCCCCGCCTCCCGGCGCGTCCGCCGCGACCTGGGGCATGCCGGTCCCGGCACCGGTCGCCGCGTCCGCCGCGGAACCCGGTGCCCCTGCCGGTCCCGCGGCAGGCGCCAACGGCGGCAAGCTCAGCCGCTACCAGCGGCTGATGAACCGTGCCGCGGGGATCACCGATTCCGGTCCGGCGCATGCGCCCGCCCGGATCACCACGGATCCGGCGGCAGGTGCCTGGGGCAACCCCGACGACGCCCCGGACTTCGCCCGCCCGCGCCCCGTCGCACCAGTTGAAAATCCGCGCCCCCCGGCACCGGCTGCACCCGTAGAATTGGATGACACGGAGTTCGTCCCCAGCGACGACGACATCGCGATCGAGGATTCCTCGCTGATCGGGGTCCCCGCCATCGAGCGCATCCTCAATGGCCGCATCATCGAGGAACGCGACGCCCAGGGCAACGTGATCGAGCGGCCCAACCGGCCGCGCTGACCACACGGCTCCCCCGGGCCGGGATCAAGCGTGGGAGTGGGCGTGTAGTGTCTGCTGCACGGAACCGTAAATGCTCAGGAACAGCAAGATTAGGCAGTGTGAATCCAAGTGTACGAAGGCGCAGTCCAGGAACTGATTGACGAGTTGGGCAGGCTTCCAGGCATCGGCCCCAAGTCGGCCCAGCGCATTGCCTTCCACATCCTCGAGGCGGATCCGGAGGACATGAAGCGCCTGGCCCAGTCCATCTCCGTGGTCAAGGAACGGGTGAAGTTCTGCACCGTGTGCTTCAACGTCTCCGAGTCGGAGACCTGCTCGATCTGCCGCGACGAGCGCCGCGGCGATGACATCATCTGCGTCGTCGAGGAATCCAAGGACGTCATCGCCATCGAGCGCTCGCGCGCCTTCACCGGCAGGTACCACGTGCTCGGCGGGGCCATCAACCCGATCAACGGGATCGGCCCGGAGCAGCTGCACATCCGCGAGCTGATCGCCCGGCTGGGCGACGAGCGCATCACCGAGATCATCCTGGCCACCGACCCCAACCTGGAGGGCGAGGCGACCGCCACGTACCTGGTGCGCACTCTGCGCCCGCTGGGCATCAAGATCAGCCGCCTGGCCTCCGGGCTGCCGGTGGGCGGGGACCTCGAGTACGCCGACGAGGTCACCCTCGCCCGCGCCATCGAGGGCCGCCGCAACACCGCGCCGGCGGCCCCCGCCGCACCCCTGGTGCGCACCCCGCTTCCGTCCCAGGAACCGGTCTCCGCCTCCTGAGCCTTCCGGCGGGCACCGCGCCCTGCACCTAGCCGCGCAGTCGCTCCATCTTCGGGTCGAAGAGCGGATCGGCTGCAACCGTGGCGTCAATCCTGCGGCCGAAGTACTCGATCTGGACCTGGTCCCCCTCCACCGTGGAGGCCGGCAGCCAGGCGTAGGCCAGCGGCGTGCGAACCGTGTAGCCGTAGGCCGCCGAGGTGACGTACCCGGCCGGGGCGCCGTCGAGGTACACGGGCTCCTTGCCCAGCACCATCGATGTCCCGTCGTTCACGGTCAGGCAGCGCAGCGCACGTTCTGAGGGCTTGTTGCGCAAGGCATCGACCGCGTCGGCCCCCACAAACCCCGTCTTGTCCTTGGCAATGGAGAACCCCAGGCCCGATTCGAACGGGTGGTGCCCGGGGGTCACGTCGGTGCCCCAGAGCCGGTAGCCCTTTTCCAGGCGCAGGGAGTTGAACGCCCCGCGCCCGGCGGCGATGATCCCGTGCTCGGCCCCTGCCGCGTAGAGCACGTCCCAGAGCCGCTGCCCGGTCTCGGCGCTCGCGTAGAGTTCCCAGCCGAGCTCGCCCACGTAGGATAGGCGCATCGCGGTGACCGGTATGCCGCCGATGACCACCTCGGCGCTGCGGAAGTACTTCAGCGAGTCGTTGGAGAAGTCGTCCGCGCTGACCTTGGCCATGACCTCGCGGGCCAGCGGCCCCCACATCCCGATGCAGCAGGTGGCACCGGTTATGTCCGCGACGTGCGCCCACGCCCCCGGGTCAGCCTTGGCCTGCCGGTGCGCCTCCACGCTGAAGTAGTCGAAGTCGATGTTTGAGTTCACGCCCAGCTGGAAGCGCTCTTCGCCCAGGCGCGCAATTGTCACGTCCGAACGGATCCCGCCGTCAGCGTTCAGCAACAGGCAGTAGGTGACGGCCCCGGGCTTCTTCGCGATGTTTCCGGTGCTCAGCCGCTGCAGCAGGGCCAGGGCGCCGGGCCCGGTGATCTCCAGGCGCTTGAGCGGGGTCATGTCATACATGGCCACCGCGGTGCGGGTCTTCCAGGCCTCGGCCGCGGAGATCTCCGAATGGAACTGGTTGGACCAGGCATCGCGCGCCGGGGACCGCCATTCATCTGGCAGCGTGTCGAGCAGGTGCCGATTGGCCTCAAAGAAGTGCGGGCGCTCCCAGCCGGCGGATTCCAGGTGGAAGGCACCCAGCTCGTCCTGGCGGGCCCGGAACGGGCTGGAGCGCACGTCGCGCGGGGAGGTGCGCGGCTCGAGCGGGTGGCGGATGTCGTAGATCTCCACGAAGTTCTGCTGGGAGGTCTCGCTGACGTATTCCTTGGTGGTTTGCACCGCTTCGAAGCGGGTCACCTCGCCCTCGTGCAGGGAGATGGAGGACTGTCCGTCGATGAGCAGCTCAGCCACGGCCCGGGCGATCCCGGCCGAGTGGGTCACCCAGACGGCCTCGGCCAGGTAGAAGCCCTCCAGCTCAGGGGCGGCACCCACCAGCGGTCCGCCGTCGGGGGTGAAGGAGAAGATGCCGTTGAAGCCGTCCTCGATCGACCGCTTGCCCAGTGCTGGCAGCAGCGCCCTCGAGTCCTCCCAGGCGGGCAGGAAGTCCTCCAGCGTGAAATCCAGCCGCGAGGGCATTTCGTGCTCGCTCATGTTCTCGGCGGGCACCTTCGCCAGCGTGTCCAGCTCCACCGGCATCGGGCGGTGGGCGTAGGAACCGATGCCGATCCGATCCCCGTGTTCGCGGTAGTACAGGTCCTTGTCCTGGTGGCGCAGGATCGGGAGCGTTGCCCCGTTGGGCCCTGGGTTGCGCCCGGAAAGCTCGGGCAACGCGTCGGTGGTGACGTATTGGTGGGCCAGCGGCAGCAGCGGCACGCTCATCCCGATCATGTCCCCGATGGCCGGGCCCCAGAACCCGGCGCAGGAGACCACGACGTCCGCCTCGATGACCTCGTTCTCCCCAATCCGCACCCCGGTGACCTTGCCGCCGTCCTGCTCGATCCCGGTGACCGTCGTGTCCCCCAGGAACCGCACCCCGGCGGCGGTGGACTTCTCGATGAGCAGCTGCACGGCCCGCGCCGCGGACGCCAACCCGTCAGAGGGAACCAGGAAACCGCCGAGCACCGCAGCCTGGTCCAGCAGCGGGTAGAGCCGCTTGCATTCGGCCGCGTCGATCAGCCGCGATTCGAGTCCCCAGGAGGTGGCGAATCCGTGCCGGCGCGCCAGCTCCTCGAGCCGTGCCGGGGTGGTGGCGATTTCCAGCCCGCCGACCTGGTTGAAGCAGGAGGTGCCGTCCTTTTGCAGGGAAAGCAGCTTTTCGACGGTGTAGCCGGCGAACTCGGTCATCGACTTCGAGGCGTTGGTCTGGAAGACCAGACCCGGGGCGTGGGAGGTGGATCCGCCGGCTAGGTGCAGGGGTCCCTGCTCGATGACGGTGGTGTTGGCCCAGCCGCGGACGGCCAGCTCGTCTGCCAGGTTCGCGCCGACGATGCCGGCCCCGATGATGACGACGCGGGGTGCTTGGTTCATGGAAATGCTCCTTTTCGGGGTGTTTAGCGGAAGACGACGGTGCGGGTGTTGTTGAGCAGGATGCGGTGCTGGCAATGCCAGGTGATGGCCCGGGCGAGCGCCTGGGCTTCGGCATCGCGCCCGATCCGCGCCAGCGCGTCGGCGTCCGGGACGTGGTCCACCCGGAACACCTCCTGTTCGATGATCGGGCCCTCGTCGAGGGATTCGGTGACGTAGTGCGCCGTGGCCCCGACCATCTTCACGCCGCGTGCGTAGGCCTGGTGGTAGGGCTTGGCGCCCTTGAACCCGGGCAGGAACGAGTGGTGGATGTTGATGGCCCGCCCGTGCAGGCGCTTGGTCAGTTCGTTGGAGAGCACCTGCATGTAGCGGGCCAGCACCACCACGTCCGCCCGGTGTTCGGTGATGATCTCCTCGAGCCGCGCCTCGGCGGCGGGCTTGGTGTCGGAGGTGACGGGGACGTGGATGAACGGCAGCCCTGCGGCCTCGGCCATGGGGCGCAGGTCCTCGTGGTTGGAGACCACGCCTACCAGTTCGGCGCCGAGTGTTCCGGTCCGCCAGCGGTAGATCAGGTCGTTGAGGCAGTGTCCGAACTTCGAGACCATGACCAGCACCCGCTGGGCCCGCCCGTCGTGGAAGGCGAATTCCATGTCGAACTCCCCCGCCAGCTTTCCGAAGGCCGCGTCCAGGTCCTCGGCGGTGTCCCGCGGGTCCCCGCCTGCAAGCGCCGTGCGCAGGAAGAGCCTGCCGCCGACGTGGTCGTCGAATTGCTGGTGCTCGGCGATGTCGAATCCGCGGTCATCGAGAAACCCTGTCACTGCCCGCACGATTCCGGGCTTGTCGGGGCAGGAGAGGGTGAGGACGAAGCGGACGCTGCGCGGGTGTGTGGCATCCCGGGTCGCTGCCGGCTCGTGGATCATGGTGGTCATGTTTGCTCCCTTGGCTCGTTGAAAGGTGGATGGCTGGAAGGTGGTGTGTGGATCGTGGAGGTTCATCAGCAGTCTGTGCCTCGGCCCGGACAGCGGTCCCCGGAGGCACAGCCCTCGGTGCAGTCGTGCTTGGTCACCAGCTCGAAGGGCACCCCGCCGTGTTCGTCCACGGCGGTGCGGATGGCCCGTTCAACCACCGAGTCGGCCAGCTTCTTGCGCAGTGCCAGCGGGTCGCGGCGCAGATCCTTGACCAGGGCGATGCACAGGATGAACATGACGATCGCGAAGGGCAATGCCGAGACGATGGTGATGTTTTTCAGGCCGTTCAGTGCCTGCCCGGGGTCGTCCCCGCCGGCCAGCAACATGATGGCGGCAACCGCCCCGGTGAGCACTCCCCAGAACACGATCACGCGCCTGGAGGGTTCCAGCCGCCCGTTGGTGCTCAACGAGCCCATCACGATCGAGGCGGAGTCGGCCCCGGTGACGAAGAAGATTCCGACCAGGACCATGGCCAGGATTGCGATGGCCAGGGTGACACCCGGGGACGCGCCCAGGTGTTGGATCAGGTCGAACATGGCACCCTCGAAGTCGATGGATGGTTCCCCGTCGACCATCGTCACCATCGAGTCGGTGGCCCCGTTGGAGGATTCCGCCTTGAGCTGCACGTCGAAGGCGGCACCGCCGAAGATCGAGAACCAGATGACGGACACCAGGGACGGGATCAGGAGCACGCCGGTGACGAACTGTCGGATGGTGCGGCCGCGGCTGATCCGGGCAATGAACATCCCCACGAACGGCGCCCAGGAAACCCACCATGCCCAATAGAAGATGGTCCAGCCCGACATCCAGGCCCGCACCGACTCGTCTCCGGCCGACTCGGTGCGCGAGGCCATCGAGGGCAGGTCGCGGACGAAGTCGCTGATGGCCGACGGAATCAGGTTGAGGATCAGCAGGGTGGGGCCCAGCACGAAGACGAGCACCGCCAGTAGCAGGGCCAGGACCATGTTGATGTTGGAGAGCCATTGGATGCCCCGGGAGATCCCGGAGACTGCGGAGAGCACGAAGCAGATGGTCAGCACCGTGATGACCGCGACCAGCACCGGGGAGCCGACCTTGCCGACCCAGCCGTTGAATTCGATGCCGCTGGCGATCTGCATGGCCCCGAGGCCCAGCGAGGCGGCGGTGCCGAAGAGCGTGGCGAAGATGGCCAGGATGTTCACGATCTTGCCGGCGGGCCCCTCGACGCGCGGGCCGAACAGGGAAGTGAAGGCCGAGGAGATCAGTTGGCGGCGCCCCAGCCGGAAAGTCGAGTACGCCATCGCGATGCCGACCACCGCGAACATGGCCCAGGGGTGGATGCTCCAGTGGAAGATGGACGTGGCCATGGCCGTCTGGATGGCTTCGGGGGTGCTCCCGTCCACGGTCCCCGGCGGCGGAGAAACATAGTGGTAGAGCGGCTCGGCCACCCCGTAGAAGACCAGCCCGATGCCCATGCCTGCGCTGAACATCATCGAGATCCAGGAGACGGTTCGGAATTCGGGCTTTTCCCCGTCGCGCCCCAGCGGGATGTTCCCGAACCGACCCAGGGCCAGCCAGAGCACGAAAATCACGAAAAACGAGGCCAGCGAGACAAATAACCATCCGGTGTTCTCGGTGACCCAGGACAGCGCCACGTTGGAGGCCGACGAGAGCGATGCGGTGTTGGCCAGCCCCCAGATGACGAAGGCCAGCGCGAAGGCCCCGGTCACGCCGAAGGTGACTTTGTCCAGCCCCTCTGGCAGCCGCGGAATCATCCGGGAGGCCTTCCGCTCCGATTCGCTGTCCTTGAGCTCCTGCAGGATCGCGGTGTCATCGGGTGGTTGGGGCACCGTTTCCGGGTCCTCGGCCAGGTACGCGTCCGTCTCGTCCGGCTCATCGGACAGGAGTTCGTCGGTGTTCACTGCCATGAGGTTTTCCTTTGACTGGGGATGCAAATTGCGTCTTTGGAGCCGCGTGGTGCCGTGGGCTAGGGCGGTGCGACTATTGCGAGGACGCTATCCGGGGTGGGTTGCGCCGGGCGGAAGGTTTAGCAGTTGCGTGGATGCTTCAGTCATGATGACTCCGTAGTCGACGGTGACAGTGTGGACGAACGCGAATGGTCCAGCCGGGGGCCGGCGTGCCACTGGCCTCCATGGTCCTCAAATCAAACGTTGAGGTGTGTAGCGGGCGGTGGACCTCACAGCCCTCCACCCGGCCTTCGGCAAGCGAGGCGTCCTGGTGTGTGCAGGCTTTGCGCATCACTCGTCCAGCCTTGTTCTGTGGTTTGGTGCGGTAGCGAAAAGGTGGAAACTGTTTCGCATCGATCAACAGCAAGCGCCTCGAGCAACAATCGTGGCGCACCTCACAGCCAAAAGTCAAGGGTTCCGTGGCCTAATGAATGGGGCTCGCAGAATGAGATGGATGCCTGTCGGAGAAATGCCCGCGATAGTTAGCGGCCAGCGCGGCGGCACTACGCGGGACTGATGCATCAACCCGGGGGCTCCCTTGGAAACCGGGAGACAAGCCGAGGACATACCGGGCTGGGCGTTCGTGTGGATGCATTTTCACCCACCCTGGCGGAAGCAGGCATCCTGGGGATGGGCGTAGCCGGGGGAATCCGGGCCCCGAAATCTCCGGCATCAACGCCGGTGAATCGGAGGGGTGTGTCCCCGTTGGATCGGTCGCACTTTCCGGACGTTACCGGATTCGAAGGACGACAGCGGTGGCTTGTTGATCAAAAACCCGAACCCCGTTCCTCGGAACCGAGGAACGCGGAATCAGGGCCTGGATCCATGCACGGAGGCAGCCGCACCGGATGTTGCAGAGCGAGGGTCCAATGCCCTCCGAAGCTTGCCGATCTCGGGCACGCCGTACCGTTGGGTCACATGGCCGCCAAAGCAGAGAGCCCATGCTCACGCGGTCTCATAGATCGTCTTTCAGCCGTTCGGTGAGGATTCGTTTCGCCCTGGCCTGCAGGATATCGAGCGATTCCTTAATCAGCGGCGACCCGATGCTGCCCTTGCGCACGGCGGCGACAATTCTGCGCGTGGGCTGTCCCTGCCCCGAGATGCGCAGTCGAGTCACATTTTCCGCGCTTCCCAGAGGCGCCAATCGCGGTAGCAGCCCCACTCCCATTCCCGCGCCGACGAAAGCGATCTGGGTTTCCCACTCGACGGCCTCATGGGCAATCCTCGGAGTCACGCCGACTGCCGTGAAGGCCGCGGTGAACAGGGAATGATAGGTCGACCCCGGGGCCTCGGTGATCCACGGTTCCGTCGCCAGCTCTTCGAGCGTCACCGTTTCCCGCGCGGCTAGCCGATGATCGGAGGGAAGGATCACGTCGAGGGGATCGTTCAGCAGCGTTGTCTGCTCGAAGCGCGGATCTTCTTCAACGTGGGTGTCGGACTGCATGGCCACGATGACCGCCAGGTCGATTCGCTCGGCAACCAACAGGTCGAAGCATCGGGCCGGATTCGCCTCGAGCACCTGCACTTCCAGCAAGGGGCGTGACAATCGCAGAGCCGCGGCCAGCGGCGCGAGCAGCTGGGCGGCCGCGGTGGAAAAGCCGCCGAGCCCAAAATGGGATTGCACCTGGTCGCCGGCCTCCAGCGCCGCGGCCCGCAGTCGCTCCCATTCCGTAATCAGCTTGTCCGAGCCCGCCACAAGAAATCGGCCGGTGGCCGTCAAGCGCACGCCCCTGCCGTCTTTCGTCAGCAACTGCATTCCAAGCACGCGCTGCAGTTCCCGCAACTGCGCGGAGACCGCGGAAGGCGAATAGCCAGTGAGCTCCGCGGTTGCCCCGACGGTGCCGCATCGGGCAAACACTCTGAGCGTGGTGAGGCGTGGATCGATCATGCACATATTGTGCACCATTATCGCCAAAATATTGCGCTTTTATTGCAGATCGCGGATCCCTAATCTCATGAGTAGAACGATTTCGACAGCTCCGGTTACAACGACAGACCCCCGGTCCCCCCCGGACCCGCACACTTAACCATTCCTCCGAGGAGTAAACACATGTCTGCTTCAGTGAACGTGCCACTCAATTCACGCGGCAAACTCGCTTCGTCATTGCCTGCGGAACAGCTGGCAGAGATCACCGAGCTGTTCGAATTCCGACGCAAAGGCCACTCCCTCGACGCGCCGTTCTACACCGACCAGGCGATCTTCAAGATCGACATGCAGGCCATTTTCGGTGAGCACTGGCTCTTTGCAGCAAGTGTTGCAGAGCTCCCGGATCCGGGCGACTACGTGACTGTCGACTACGGACCCTACTCCTTGATCGTCCTGCGCAACGACGACGGCGGCGTGAACGTCCTGCACAACGTGTGCCGCCACCGCGGTGCGCGGGTCTTGACCGAATCCACCGGGACCACAGGCAACCTGGTATGCGGCTACCACTCCTGGACCTACTCCCCCAACGGCGACTTGATCCATGCTTCCGCACCCGGGGAAACGAAATTCGACAAGAGCTGCTTCGGCCTCAAGCGCGCCCACAGCCGCGTGTACGCCGGACTCATCTTCGTTTGCGTTGCGGACGAACCGCCCTCCGATTTCGACGAAACCGCGAAGATCTTCGAGCCCTACCTCGCTCCCCACGACCTGTCGAAGGCGAAGGTCGCCTACCAGCAGAACATCATCGAAGAGGGCAACTGGAAGCTCGTCATGGAGAACAACCGCGAGTGCTACCACTGCGACGGCCACCCGGAGCTAGCCTGCTCCCTCTTTCCCACCTGGGGCCTGACGGAAGGCCTCATCCCGCCTCATCTCGAGGAAGTGTGGGGCCGCAACAAGGAAGCCCAGGCATCGCTCGAAGACCGTTGCCGGCGCTACGACCTCCCCTATGAGGTTGTTGAGGAGCTCGACAACCGCGTGGCGGGAATCCGCATCTCGCGCGAGTCCCTCGATGGCGACGGCGAATCTTTCTCGCCCGACGGACACCGGCTGTCCAAGAAGCTGCTCGGGGATCTGCGCGATTTCCGCCTCGGCCGTTGCTCGATGCACCTGCAGCCCAACAGCTGGTTCCACTTCCTCGGCGACCACGTCATCACGTTCGGCGTATTCCCCGTTAACGAGCACCAAACCCTGGTGCGCACCACCTGGCTGGTGGCCGATGACGCGGTCGAGGGCGACGACTACGACCTGGAGAAGCTCACCCACACCTGGAAGCAGACCAACCTGCAGGACAAGGCGTTCGTGGAGCTGTGCCAGAAGGGCGCGAGCAGCCCTTCCTACGAGCCTGGTCCGTACATGAAGAGCGAATACCAGGTCGAGGCCTTCATCAATTGGTATGTCCAGCGCGTGCAGGAGCACTTGGCGTGATCGAGAGCATGACTGTCACCCCGATCCCGGAAGCCCAGCGCATCCGCGGCCTTGAAATGCCGTGGAACAGGGTCATGGGCACCACCGAGGGACCTGCCGGTGCCGCCCGCGCCCTGGGTCCTTGGCATCCGCAGGAGTTCATGGCCGAATGCGTCGAGACCGTGCCCGAGGTCGGCGGCATGATGACCTTCGTGTTCCGCCGCTCCGACGGCGCGCCGCTGGCGTTCAGGCCGGGCCAGTACCTGAACATCGCATTTCCCGTGAACGGCGAGACCCATGACCCGGTGGACCGCAGCTACTCGCTGTCCAGCTCCCCCACCGAGCCGTGGACCTTCAGCGTCACGGTCAAACGCGATCCCGGCGGCCTGGTCTCGCCGTGGGTGCACGAGAACGTCAAGCCAGGCAAGGTGCTGGAGATGCTCGGACCGGTCGGCGCATTCCATCTCCCCGACGTTGACAGGCGCGCGCGCTACCTTCTGCTGGCCGCGGGCGCCGGCATCACCCCCATCATGTCAATGCTGCGTACCATCCATTCCCTGCCAGGACAGGCCGACGTCGTGGTGCTCTACCACGGTGCCGAGGCCGGCGGCTTTGCGTTCCACCAGGAGCTGGCATACATCGCTGCCGTCGATTCGCGCGTCAAGGTCTTCTACTCCCTGGGAGACCGCAGCAGGCAGGAGGGGTGGGAGGGGCTGACCGGAAGGTTGACCACGGCAATGCTCGACGAGGTGGCCCCCGATGCCAACGGCCGCCAGGTCTATGCCTGCGGCCCCGAGGGTTACCTGAACACCGCCACAGAGCTTCTGAAAAACGTCGGTGTCGATGACACCTCCATCCACATGGAGTTTTTCTCCGGAGACCGCCAGACGATCCTGGAATACCAGGCGGAGATCGCGCTGGCAGTGGACATCGCGGAAGAAATTGCCGAGGAACTCGCAGAATCGGCCGAGGAATACTACGAAAGCCAACCCACCGCGTTCGGGCTCTATGAACCTGGCTACGATGCCGAAGGAACCCT
The DNA here is from genome assembly GCF_046714615.1 of Paeniglutamicibacter sp. Classification (NCBI taxonomy): domain Bacteria; kingdom Bacillati; phylum Actinomycetota; class Actinomycetes; order Micrococcales; family Micrococcaceae; genus Paeniglutamicibacter; species Paeniglutamicibacter sp. Next base: position 7,273 of record NZ_JBKKAP010000044.1, on the reverse strand, counting down.
GGAGGCCACGGGCCTGCCGCTCGAAACGGATGACTCGACCGTTCCCGTCCCAGGCTCCCCCGGCGGAGGTTCGACAGTAGGGCCGGAGACCGGTTCCCCCGACGTCTCAACGTTCGACACCGTTGGAACGGGAAGGCTCACCTTGTCCTTCATGCGCACCGGCCTCAACGTGCGCATCGATCCAGAGGAGCACATCCTCGGGGCGGCCAAACGGGCAGGTGTCAGGATTGGCGCCAACTGCCAGGAAGGCATGTGCGGCTCCTGCAAGATAATCAAGTTCTCCGGGGACGTGGAGATGAACCATCAGGGCGGGATCCGGGCACGGGAAATCGAGGCCGGCAAGTTCCTGCCTTGCTGCTCGACCGCCCTGACCGACTTGGTCATCGATGCCTAGCCGCTTCCAACCGCTCGGGGCCGGACAGCCTCAGGTACTGCACAGGTCGGCTTGAAAGCCCTCGTTGCCTTGCAGCCATATGAACTGCACCCATCGTTTTATCCAACCTGCTTCGCGGAAACTGACAATAACTATCTTCATAGGTAGTCTGATGTGATCAGTGTCACCGTGAAGGTTTTGATCGCCAACCCAGAGGAGCCATTCAATGTCAGGTAACAAGGCCGTTGCATACAAGGCGCCGGGGATCGTGGAAATCATCGATACCCCGTTCCCCACTTTTGAACTGCAGGCCGGACCCGGCGTCAATCCCGTCAATGTCGGCCGGAGGGTCCCGCACGGGGTCATCCTGCGCACCGTGAGCACCAACATCTGCGGTTCGGACCAGCACATGGTCCGCGGTCGGACGACCGCCCCGGCCGGTTTGGTCCTGGGGCACGAAATCACCGGGGAAGTCATCGAGACCGGGCCCGACGTGGAGTTCATCAAGGTCGGGGACATCGTCTCGGTTCCCTTCAACATCTCCTGCGGGCGCTGCCGCAACTGCAAGGAGGGGAAGACCGGGATCTGCCTGAACGTCAACCCCGACCGTCCCGGAAGCGCCTACGGCTATGTCGACATGGGCGGCTGGGTCGGCGGCCAGGCGGAGTTCGTCCTGGTCCCGTACGCGGACTGGAACCTCTTGAAGTTCCCGGACAGGGACCAGGCCCTGGAGAAGATCATGGATCTGACCATGCTCTCGGACATCCTCCCGACGGGATTCCATGGAGCGGTCACGGCCGGTGTCGGCGTCGGCTCCACCGTCTATGTTGCCGGGGCCGGTCCTGTGGGGCTCGCCGCGGCGGCCAGCGCCCACTTGCTGGGGGCCGCGGTGGTCATCGTGGGGGACCTCAACGAGGACCGCCTGGCCCAGGCCCGGTCCTTTGGCTGCGAAACCATCAATGTGGCCAATGGCGACCCGGCCGACCAGATCGAGCAGATCCTCGGCGTGCGTGAGGTCGACTGCGGCATTGACGCGGTCGGTTTCGAGGCCCGCGGGCACGGTCACGGGGCCGGGGCGCAGGAAGCGCCGGCAACCGTCCTGAATTCACTGATGGATCTCACCGCCGCCGGTGGATCCCTGGGCATCCCCGGGCTTTATGTCACCGGCGACCCCGGAGCCGTTGACGAGGCGGCCCGGAAGGGAAGCTTGTCCTTGTCCCTGGGCACCGGTTGGGCCAAGTCCCTCTCCATCGCCACCGGCCAGTGCCCGGTCATGAAGTACAACCGCCAGCTGATGATGGCTATCCTGCACGACAAGATCCAGATCGCCAAGGCGGTCAACGCCAAGGCCATTTCGCTCGAGGATGCCCCACGCGGGTACGCGGAATTCGATGCTGGAGCAGCCACGAAGTACGTGCTCAACCCGAACGGGTACCTCAACAACTAGGCTGCGCTTCCCCCGCGGGGTCCAGCCCGGTCGTGCCGAAGGCCATGGCGCGGCCAGGGGTGAGGGCCCGGTTTGGGGCGGCGCGCACCGGCGAAGTGATCGTCGGCGCAGGGGTCCGACGCGTCAGCCGTCGGTGTACCCCAGCGACGCGCTGACCCGCAGCCCGGCCTGCTTGAGTCCCTCGAGCAGGCCGGGCTGCTTTTCGGGGTCGAAGCGGAATGCCGGACCCGAGATGCTGATGGCCCCGACCACCACGCCGAGGTGGTTTCGCACCGGCACCGCAACGGAATTGATGCCCATCTCGAACTCCTCGCGGGCCTGGGCGTAGCCGTTCCTGACGACCTGCAGCAAGTCTTCTTCCAGTGCCGTCCGGGTGCGGATGGTATTGGCCGTGCGCTGGGGCATCCTGGTGGCCTTCAGTATCCGGCCGCGTTCGTCGGCACCCAGGGCCGCCAGCAGGACCTTGCCGCTGGAGGTCGCGTGCAGGGGAGTGAGGCTGCCGAGCCAATCGTAGGTCGCCAGGGTCGAGGGGCCCATCGCCTGGTCCAGGTTCACCGCATATTCCTCGCGCAGCACCGCGAGGTTGACCGTCTCCTTGTAGTCCTCGGCCAGCGCCTCGAGGACCGGGCGGGCCTCGCCCACCAGTGAGAGCCGGCCGGGAATGGAGCTGGCCAGCTTCAGGATGCCGAAGCCCAGCTCGTATTTTCCCCGGTTGGTGTTCTGCTGCACCATGCCGCGGGCCAGCAACGAGCCCAGTAGCCGGGAGGCCGTCGACTTGTGGATCTGGAGTTCCTCGGCCACCTCGCCGACGCCGGAGCTTCCCTCCCGGCCGAGGATTTCCAGGATGGCCAGGGCCCGGTCCACCGATTGGACGCCGCCGGGCACCGCATCGTCGTCGTCCGTTTCCGGGCCGTGTGGTTCATGGACTGCCAAGGGCTTTCCGTCCTTCGTGCTCATCTTTGTGCTTGGTCGTTTTCTCCAGCTTAGGTGCTGGCCGGGCGCGGGCGCCCCCGCCCCGGCCAACCGCCGCTAGGCGATCCGGGTTCCGGAGGCGAGCCTTCCCGCGGGGGTTTTCAGCTTGTTTCGGCCTGCAGCCAGGATGCCGCCGGCCAGCAACACCTGGATTCCGAGCCCCAGCGGCCACAACGGGGCGGGGGTCGGGGGCAGCTCCGTGTTCTTGACCCCGTTCAGGCACGCCATTTGGTATGCGGGGCCCGCCTGCGAATAGCGCACGCCCATGCTGATGGACCCCATGGGTCCGGCGGGCGCGAACATCGAGGGATCTTCCGTCGTCGGGGCCTGCGGTGCGGCATCGGCCACGACGACGAACGGGTTGGCGGCCAGCAGCCAGGTGATGCGTTCGGTGGCGTAGGTTTGCTGCGTGTACGTCCGGGTTTCGCAGGTGTAGTTGTCACCGTCCCACTCGACGTAGGAATTCTCGGCCATGTATTCATCTGGCCAGACCTGGTTGGAGACCTGGACCTCGGTCTTCACCAGCTGCATGCTCAGCCCATAGGCAATCAGGGTACCGATGCCGAGCATCGCCACCAGCAGGTAGGTGATCATGACGGCAAAGAGCGTGCGATTGGCCAGCGCCGAAACCCCAACCCCGAGTGCGCAGACAATGGCCAGCTGAAGGGCGAGCATGCCCAGCAACACCGGGGCCGCCGGCAAGTACACGTCCCCGTAGGTCATTGCCCAGCCGATCAGCGGCAGCGTCACCACCAGGAAACCCAGCGATGCCGCCCACGAGGCCAGCCACTTGCCCCAGAGCAGCTGGCCCGGGGTCAGCAGGGTGTTTTGCAGGATCGCCAGCGTCCCGTTGGCCCGGTCCCCGGTGATCGAGTTGGCGCTCAGCGCCGGGGCGATGAGCATGCCGAAGAACAACACGAAGGCAATGACCAGCTCGAACATCACTTGTCCGGGTCCGAATTCGTCCTGGCCGGCGCTCAGTGCCGCCAGGCCCACGACGGCGGCGACCACAACAAACCAGATGCCCAGCATGATGTACCAGCCGCGATTGCGGACCCGCTGCCGGATTTCCAGACCGAACACTGTGCCGATGCCTGCAAGATAGCCCAGTGCCGGGGCGGATGCCTCAGCACGCGGGGGTGTGGAGATACTCATGGCATTTCATCCTCAAGGCTCAGGTAGGTCTCCTCGAGAAGACCTGAAGACGGGGCGAAGGCGGTAATGGGGATGCCGGCGCCGGCCAGGTTGCCCAGCAGTGCCGCGGCCTGTGCTTCACCGGACAGTTTTACCTTGGCGCCGCCGCCGCCATTTTCCAGGTTCGGGTCATAGGAGGCTTCCAGGCTGTTGGCTTCCAGCCCGCGCCGCAATGCCTGTAGATCAAGGCTGGTTATGGTGTATCCGCGGCCCTGCGTCCCGGCCTCGTCGAGCCTCTGGCTGCGCACGGTTCTTCCCTTGGACAGGAACACTGCCGCATCGGCCATTTCGTCGAGTTCCACCAGGACGTGGGAGCTGATCACCACGGTTTTCCCGCTGTCGGCGAGCTGGCGCAGTAGGGTGCGCAACTGCACGCGCGCTCCCGGGTCAAGCCCACCGGCCGGCTCGTCAAGAAGCAACACCGCTGGATCGTTGATCAGTGCCCTCGCCAGCGAGAGCCGCTGGGCCTGTCCGCGTGAGAGCACCCGCGCCGGGGTGTCCGCCAGCTTCCCGAGGTTCACCACCTCCAGCAGCTCGGCGGCCCGCACCCTGGCCTGCGCCTTGCCGATTCCATAGAGCGCTGCGACGGTGGTGAGGATCTCGCGGCAGGTCAGGCTCTCCCAGAAACCCAAAGTGTCGGGCATCCAGCCAAGGATGGCGCGCACCGCACGGGGGTTGCCCACCGGGTCGATGCCCTGGATCCGGATGTTTCCGGCATCCGGACGCAAAAGCGATGCCAGCATCAGCAATAGCGTGGTCTTGCCGGACCCATTGGGCCCGATCAGCGCGGTCACTTCCCCCGGCGCCGCGTGAAAATCGATGCTTTCCACTGCCAGCACCGATCCAAAGGAACGGGCAAGGCCATGAGCCGTGATTCCAGAATCGAGTTCCCTCTGCAGCCCAGGCATCTTGCCTGGGCCACTAATGACCGTTTCCATGAGTTTCCCAACCGTTAGTTGTTCCAAAGTCCCCGCCCAGTCCTCCCAAGCTACGGAGCCAAACCGAACAAGTCACGCTTTCATCCAATCCGTTACCAAATAGCCGTCTCCGCGCGTCAACCGTCGCCCATCCCTCGCCCAAGGTGACCTCGACGACACACAACCGAGCAAATAGACCAGCCACACCTGCCTTTATGACCTAGAACGGTCACGCATGGGGGTTTTGGTGCATCACAATGGCTAAAATGGAAAAGGCGCCAACCACGACTGCGCCCAGTGAAGTCCCCCTCGTCCCCATCCCATGGAGTGTGCTGACGCATGAGCCTGATTGTCCAGAAATTCGGCGGATCATCCGTTTCAGATGCCGAAGGCATCAAACGTGTTGCCCGTCGGATCATTGACACCAAGTCCGCCGGCCACGATGTCGTCGTGGTGGTTTCCGCCATGGGAGACACCACCGACGAGCTACTCGACCTCGCCGGACAGCTGACCGAAGATGCCCCGGCACGCGAGATGGACATGCTCCTGTCTGCAGGCGAACGCATCTCCATGGCCTTGCTGGCCATGGCCATCGACGGGCTAGGCGCCAAGGCCGCTTCCTTCACCGGCTCGCAGGCCGGCATGTTGACCGATGCCATCCACGGCAAGGCGCGCATCATTGAGGTTTCGCCGCAGCGCGTGCGCCGCGCCATCGACCGCGGCTACGTCGCCATCGTCGCCGGCTTCCAGGGCATGAGCAAGGAATCCAACGACATCACGACCATGGGTCGCGGCGGTTCGGACACTACGGCGGTGGCACTGGCCGCCGCACTGGGTGCCGAAGCATGTGAGATCTACACCGATGTCGATGGCATCTATACCGCCGATCCCCGAGTGGTTCCGACGGCCCGCAAGATCGACACCATTTCCAGTGAGGAGATGTTGGAGATGGCGGCTTCCGGCGCCAAGATCCTGCACCTGCGTTGCGTTGAATATGCGCGTCGTTTTGGGGTTCCGCTTCATGTGCGATCCTCGTTCAGCACCAATGAGGGAACCTGGGTACTACCCAGCCCCGATGACCAGATCAAGATTCAAGAGGGAGAACCCTTGGAACAGCCCATCATTTCCGGTGTCGCCCACGACCGCTCCGAAGCCAAGGTCACCATTGTCGGCGTGCCCGACATCCCGGGCAAGGCCGCCCAGATTTTCCGTGTCATTGCCGGCGCCCATGCCAACATCGACATGATAGTCCAGAATTTTTCGCCCTCCGGTTCGGGCCGCACCGATATTTCCTTCACGCTTCCCATGGTTGATGGCAAGCACGTCAAGGAGGCGCTGCGTTCCGCCCAGGAGGAAATCGGCTTCGAGGACATCTCCTACAACGAGAACGTCGGCAAGCTTTCCCTCATCGGTGCCGGCATGCGTTCGAACCCGGGAGTTTCGTTCACCTTCTTCGAGGCCCTGCACCAGGCCGGCGTGAACGTGGACATGATTTCCACCTCGGAAATCCGCATCTCCATCGTCACCGATGCCAACAAGCTCGACGCCGCGGTGCGTGCGATCCATGCGGCATTCGACTTGGACTCCGAGGACGAGGCAACCGTCTACGGTGGCACCGGCCGCTAAGGAACACACGCCTTAACGCCACGCGGTCCGTGGCACCGAGGCACGCGATTGCGCGTGTCACTGGTGCCACGGACCGTTTTTGGTGGTGGCCGTGGTGGTGCGCTGGTGTGCCCCTGGGGCGCTTTTAGGTGGGGGTGCCGGGCAGGGGCGGAGCGGTGGAGGTGAATTGGACTCCGGTGGGGGTGGTGATCACCAGGGTGTGCCGCCCGCCGGTGTCCAGGACCCGTTCCTCCCAGCCTTCTTGCTCCTTGGTTTGGTTGCAGCTTCGACATCGTCCGGCGCCGTTGGCTTCGCTGGTCGGTCCGCCTCGGCTGTGTTGGACCACGTGGTCGAAGTGCTTGATCGGTGCGTTGCAGTACGGGGTGCGGCAGTACTGGTCGCGGATGCGGATCAGGTCCTTAAGGGTCTTGGGGAATTGCCTGGAGCGCGAGTCCATGGCCACCAGCATCCCGGCGTCGGGGTGGGTGTAGATCCGCTTCAGGGACACCTGCGACCGGTAGCGTTCCCGGTCCGCCGGTTCCCGCCCGCCGACCATGAGCCTGGCCCAGGTGGAGGGAACGGTGCCGTAGCCTTCCAGGTGCGCCGGTTCGCTGTCGCCCTGGAACAGGGTCCTGTCAGTCATCACCAGGCTCAGCATGATCCTGGTGCCCTCGACGCGGGACCTGCCGGTGATCCGGTCCACCGCGACATCGACCATGATCTGGGCCAGGGTCCGTTCATCCCCGGCCGCCTTGAGCTTCTCCG
>NZ_JBKKAP010000043.1:0-2353 GCF_046714615.1 Paeniglutamicibacter sp. | reverse complement strand
GGACGCCCAGGGACGGGTCCTGTCGGACCCGAACGTCTGGGACGGGCCCCTGGCTTCCCAGTTCCGTGGTTCAACGTGGCCCGAGACGAAGGCCGCGCTGGACAAGGCACGCACCGAACTGGAGCAGTTGCGTGGCCAGCTGAACCAGATCTCTTCGAACATCTTCACCGCGGGTGGCGGCAACTAGCCAGTCCCTGGTTCGCCCCCGTTGCCGCCGGCCGTGGTGCCGCTCTGGCGGCGGGGGCGTTTTCCATCTTTTTGCCGATATCGGTTCCGGCCTCGAAAACGTATGGAAAAAATTGGAAGGCGAGCATGCAATTTAAACAGCGACACTATGAACGGATGACTAGTTCAGACATTGTCATAAGGATTATTGCGGTTCTTATTGCACTGGGTGTCGCAGTTGTCGGCTCCTTGGCGTTTGGGCAAAATGATCTCCTTGACATACTGGGAATCGTTCTTGGTGGACTGCTTTTGACCGGAACCCTAGCCTTCATTGCCTATGGTGCGCCGTTCACGCTGCTGGCTGCTCTCATCTTGGCACCGACATTGATTACCTGGCTGGCACCCAATATCCCCATGGTCCTTGGGACATGGTGGCTCAGTGGCCTAGCTGGATGGATTGCGGGAGCTGTGCTGCGCTCTGAGTTGGATCGGCGCCGCGGCCGTGGGGCACCGGCATCGAAGCGTTCCCAGTCGGGAGCGAGTGATTCGTTGGAGTGGCGCTTTGGCCGGAAGATCTTCCACGAGGCCGGGTTCTCGGAGGCGGCCCTGGTTGCCAAGATCCACTCATTGGACGGTGACCGGCGCACCTTGGTGAGTGCCACGCGTGGTGACGCCTGCCTTACCGTTGCAGGAAATGCGCAGGGTCCCCTGATGGTGTTCTTTGCCGCCGATACCGCGGTAGAGGATCAGTGGAGCGTGTTGACATCGCCCGGCAGTGATCCCGGGCAGGTGGATGTGATGATTGGGGACATGTTTCTTTCTCATGCGTCCTGGGAAACCACGACTCTGGACAAGGCGTTGGCTGCGGTATGGTATTTCCACCGAAAGGGCGGTGCGGATCCCCAAATGACGTGGTTTAGCTCGCCGACGATCGCCGATTGGAGGACGCTGGCTTCATGATTTCCGGTGGGCGTCGATTGACGCCGGGTGCCCGGGTGGCGCGCCCCACGCGGGGACGTTACGTCCTTGCGTTCGCTGCGGCGATTGTGGGCCTGGCGATCTCTTTCGTCTTTGGTGCCTTTCCGGTTCTCGTGGTCCTTTTCTCCGCTGTTGTCCTGTTGCTCTCGTTTGTTTCCGGAGCGCGGCAGGATCCCTACAAGCGCATGATGGTCTATCCACTGGTGATCGGTCTTTCCATGGTGTTGCTGATCAATTTCGGTCCGATCACTTGGTCGATTGCCGCGCTGGTGGGCTGTGCCGTTCTCGGAATGACCCTTGGGCGTGCCCTTCGGGCGGCGAGGCAGGGAACCGAGGTTCTGCCCGATCCTCCGACGGATCCGTTGACCGTTCCGGATAGGACTGTAGCCACCTGGGCGATCGGCAAGGACCGCTTCGAGGAGATCAGCCTGGCGGGGGAGAAGCTCGACCAGCTGTTGGCGCAGCTCAATGGCAATTTTTCGGCCTTGTCCCTTCGGCGGGGGTCGGCGCGGTTGGATGCCGTTGGTTTCGCGCCGGACGCCGTTGAGGTCTATGTGACCGACGACGTCGCGTCCGCAGAGTGGCACACGCTGCTTCCTGCGGGGCAAACGATGCTGGGTGGGCATGCGAATGCTGCCGGTTCGCCGGATCAGGCGAAGGGTGAGTCGTTGCGCCGGGCGCAGCTGGCTGCGCGTTTTTTCGCGGTGAGCGGTTCGCGTTCGCGTGACGTGGCGTGGTCGGCGAGTCGTAGGGCGGGCTGATCGAAGATGCGTCGGGGATCCGATACGGAAGGATCGTGCCGTGGGTGGATTTCCTGAAAAGGCGCTGACGGTTGGCCCGCCCAGTGCTCTTGGGGGGTAGTTGCCTCGGACGCGATGGTTCAATTTTTGCGTTGATCGGTAAGCCATTCCGCCTGCACGATCATGTGTCAATGCATGACGGCTGCTCCTGGTGGCCTTCTCGCTCCGTCTGAAAACCGTACTCACAGCCAACTTGAGTAGTTAAAGTATCTGTATCTGCCTGGGCGTTGTATTTCTTGCCAACACGAGAAATTTATGAGCGTAGTACTTGGAACAGGGCATGTCATCTTGTTAGAGTTATTCTCGTTCGAGTCTCCTAGTAGCGCGTTTGCGCGGGGACATCACCAAGATTCTTGGAGGATTTCATGTCGCGTGTCCTATCAACGGAGCAGGCAAAGACTGCCATTCAG
>NZ_JBKKAP010000042.1:0-6498 GCF_046714615.1 Paeniglutamicibacter sp. | reverse complement strand
ACCAGGTCGGGGTCGTCGACGGGTGCCAGGTCCATGTCACAGCGCGCGGCCGTCGTTATGCCGATGCCGGCCAGCACCACGTCGCCCACGGGCGTGAGCCCGCCGTGGTCGTGGACCGACGCCGCGGCGTCGGCACCCACGGTGATGACGGTGGTGCAGGAGGCGGGCAGCTGCTGCTCGGAGGCGGCAATCACGATGCCCGAGACCCGCGGTCCCTGCCCCGGGCCTCGGCCACCGAGGCCCGGGACCGAACGTCCGTGGCCCAGCAGTTCGCGTGCCGGGGCGTCGCGACCCTCGGTGAGCACCTCGGAATCCAGCACCAGCAGCGTGGTGCCGCCGGGGGATTCGTCGATGCCCTCGCGCAGGGCCCGCAGCAGGGCGGCGCTGCGCCGGCGGTCATCCGAAAGCCAGCGTTCGGAGGTGCCGGTGCCCAGCCGGCGGGTGTGCGGCAGCCAGGAGGTCCAGGCCCATTCCTCGTGGCGCCCGCGGTCGCAGAACACCGCGATGGACAAATCTGCAGGCCCCGCGTGCACGGCGGCCTGGGTGAGCAGGGACCTGGCCAGGGCCAGGGCTCCGGCGCGGTCCCCGACGATGCCGATGACGCCGGCATCGGTGAGGTCAACCAGCACGGGGGCCGCGGGAATCCGGCTGGCCTCCAGGGCCTCGCGCACCAGGCGGTCGGGAACGGGGGCGGAGCGGTCATCGAGCTTGGGCTGCCAGGGCACGTCCCCGATCCCTGCATTCAGCGCCAGGAATCCCGCGGAACCGGTTCTTCGCTGCCACAGCCCGGTCGTGGGCACCGCGGCGATGCGCATGGCGGTGGCGGGGTCGGGGATTTCGCTGTGGCGGCGCGTGGCCTGGGCCGCTGCCGCGTCGGCGACCTCGGTGGCGAAGTCGGCCAGGGCCGCGGTGAACCGCTCGTCCTCTTCCTTGAGGTTCTTGGCGCGGCGGTGCTTCTGCTCGAACCACATGCCCACGGCCATGACCGGGCTCAGCGCGGCGAACATCGCGAAGCGGGCGTCGCCGAGCATCATGACCATGGCACCTGCCAGCAGCAGCGGGGCCAGCACGGTGATGTAGCTGAATTTGGAGGCAGGCGGGACGTCCTTGCGCACCGGAGGTGACAGCGGGTCGGGTTCCGGCGGGTTTCCGGGGCGCGGGGGCCGGTTGAAGGGCGCGGTGGCAGCGGGGGTGAGGTTGTGCAGCGACCCGGGTTCGGGGGCGCGGTTCTCCACCAGACTCTGGCGCAGCAGCACCGTCGTCCCGCCAATGACCAGGGTGGCCGGCGCGGTGACCAGCACGCCGTCTTCGCCCACCGGTTCCCCGGCGAGCAGCGTGCCGTTGGTCGAGCCCGCGTCTTTCACCCGCACGCCGTCGTCCTCGATTTCGAGGCTTGCATGGTTCCAGGAGGCGCTTTCGGTCAGCAGCACCAAATCCGCCTGCGGGGAGCGGCCGATGACCAGCGGCCGGTGGGCCGGCAGCGGAACCAGGGCCCCTGCATCCAGGCCGCCGGAGACGGTGGCGCTCCAGCCGCGCACCGGTTCCGGACGCGGGACCGGCGCCAGTGAGATGGTGCTGCCCTCGAGCAGCAGCAGCTCCTCCAGCGGGGTCTCGGCGGGCACCGCGGCGGCGTCCACGTACAGGGTGGAGCCCGGTGCGGGGGAGGTGCCCCCGGCGGAGCTGACCAGTTGCGCGAGCGTCGTGCCGGGAGCGAAGCTGCCCAGCTCCCGGTCAAGTCGCTGGCCATCCAGCCGGATCAGCACGCGCACCGCGCGCTCCTTTCGTCGTCGGGCAGTGGGTCGTCAGTCGGAGGCGGGGCGCGCGAACCAGGATGCGGTCGCACCGTCCCCGGATGCCTTAGGGCGCAATCCCAGATCCTGGGCCGAGAAGTGCAGCACCACCGGGTCCCCTTCCATGGCATCAACCCGGCTGAAGTCCAGAGAAGGACCGGCGATGCCGTCGGCAGGGCCAAGCTTCAGCGTACCGAGTGACTTGGCCACCTTGGCCGGATCGTTGCTGCCGGCGGTTGAAATCGCCCGCACCAGGGCCACGACTGCATCGTGGCTGCGCGAGTCGGCGGCATTCGCGACATCGCTGAAGGCCATGTCACCGGTGAGGTTCTTTGCTTCCTTGTCCTGCGACAGAACCCGCAGTCCGGCGAGGAACCCGGACATGGCCCGGCCGGAATCATCCGGGCGCAGGGCTGCAGCGTCGCCGGCGTCGGCGCCGACGGTGGAGAGCCGGCCGGAGACGGTGCCGCCGGCCAGGGCGAGTCCGGAGGCGAACGCGGGGCTGGTCGCCCCGGGCGTCAGCACGACCGGGACCGTGACGTTGGCCGATTGCAAGGCGTGGACCACCGTTGCCTGTTGCGTCGGGTTGCCCGAGAGCAGCACCGCGTCGGCAGGGTCGGCCACCGCGGGGCGGCCGGGCGTGCCGTCGGCCTTCGCGGGTTCCGCCACCCCGGTGCGGCGGGCGACATCCGCCGCCAACTGCTCCGCATCGGCTCCAGGTTCGAAGGAGATGTCCGACGCGACGTCCACGGAATCCGGGGCCCCGCCACCGGCGTCGATGAGCAGCGGCCGCTTGGCACCCGCCAGGGCCGATGCCAGCGCCTTGGACATCTGGGCCTCGGTGGGCGCGGTGCGCCAGGCCGCCGCGTCGGTGCCGGGCTTGGCCGCGTAGTAGGGCAACAGCACCGGGACCCCGGCGTCGGCGGCGGCCTCAAGCGCGCCGTCCACCTGCTCGCCGTCGGTGGCCACGACGATTCCGGCAACACCTTCGGAAACCAGTTTCTCCACGGCCTTGCGGGCGCCCTCGGCGGTGCCCCGGTCATCGGCGGTGGATAGGGCGATTGACGTGCCCGAGAGGGAGAAGCGGTGCACGGCGACCGCCGTGCCCTGGGCCGCATCCTTCCACGCGGCGCCGGCCCCCGAACCGAGCGTCATGACGACGCCGAGCTTGGTTTCGGCCGGTACGTTGGCGGCGGACAGGGCCACCGGGACGCTTGCCTCCACCGGATCACCCTTGGCCGCGTCGGCGGGACGGAACAGGAAGACTGCAAGAGCGATGACCACGGCCACTGCTACGATAACCACCGCGCCTGAGATGAGGTTGCGTCGCGTTGCGAGACGGCTCATTTGGCACTTCCGATGCGGAAGGAATACAGCGTCTGTGTCGCGGTGCCCTGGGGCACCTCGAGGTGGAAGGTCGGCAGTGCCGACACCGCCTCGAGCGATGCCTTGAACTGTGCCTGGCGCAGCAGGATGCCGGCGATGTCCTCGGCCCGCACGTTGGCATAGCCTTGGGCGTTTTTGGTGGCCAGGGCCAGCTGGTAGTCGGCAGTGTCGGCCTTCGCAGCGCTGGTGGCCATCGATCCGAGCAGGCCGGAACCATTGACCTTGCGGTCGCCCAGGTCGAGCATGACCTTGCTCAGGCCAGCGGCCAGAAGCTTCGAAGCTCCCTCGACGTCACGCGTCGAGGCTCCGGTGCTCTGGGCGATTCCCTCGAGCGAGGCGGCGGTCTGCTTGCTGACTGCCTCGGACAAGCCGGCGTCCTGCTTGGCCAATTCGGCGTGCTGCTTGTCTACCGTGGTCTTGGCGTTGGCTTCCACGTCGGCCGCCGTCGAGGACAAGCCGGCGACGGAGCGGTCGAAGGCCTTCACGACTGCATCGCTGCCCTCGGCGCCCTGTGCGGAGACCACACGGATCTGGCTGTCGATCAGCGCGGTGACTTCCTCGGTCATGGCGTTCTGGGTGTCCGCGAAGGCCTTCGTGATGCCGGACTCGAGCTCGTCCTGTTGCTTGTCCAGGACCAGCAACCCCTCGCCGAGTCGATCCCGACTCCCCTGGGCAGCCTCCAGCGTCTTGCGCAGGTTGGCGATGTCTCCCTTGATGCTGGCACCGGTCTTCACCGTGAATTCCAGTTCGTCAATGCTCTTGCTGATGGCTTCGAGACTGGCCTCTGCGTCCTTGACGGATTCTTTGAGTGGTTCGCCGTCGACAGGTGCCTCGGTCAGCGACGTCACCTTTTTCAGGGACAGGGTCTGCGCCTCGGCGCGGTCGTCCCAGATCTTGGCCTGTTGGCCTACCCAGGTCTCCCAGGCCGCGGCCTGGTCCTCGGCCTGCTCGGCGCGAGCGTCAGCCTGCGCTTTCAGCGCTTTGGCGTGGTCGGTCAGATCTTTGGCCTGGGCGGCCAAATCGGCCTTCTGCTTGTCCAGTTGCTCATCCAATGGGTCTTCCCCGAACAGCTTGGCCTTGCTGGTGGTCGCGCCCGGGCAGGGAACAGAGGTCAGGTCCGCGCGAAGATTCTCTAAGAATCGCTTTTCGCGTACCCGGTCTTCATCCTCGATTCGTTCGCACAGGTCTTCGGCCAAGGCGTCGTTTCGCTTGTCCATGGCCGCATTTTGCTCGAGCATGTCCTTGTTCCGATCGAATACGGCGTCGAGCGGGTTCTTGTCTTCGATCGGCTCGTAGATCCAGGGGTTGGCCAGCTTCTCATCGCCGCCCTTGATCAGCATTGCGGCGTCCTGTGTTGCGGCACGAATGGCATCGATCCGGCTCTGTTCGGCCACGACAAGAGCGTCAACGTCTTCCTCGAGTGCGTCCAGCGGTGTCCCGGCGTCAATGACGGTGGTCCGGAGCGCCTTGATGGCCTCGTCGGCGGCCTTTTCGTCGTCTGCCTTCCCGTTGGATTCGGCCTCATCCAGAGCGGTGAGCTGGTCGGAGAGTTCATTGATTCCATCGGAAAGGCTTCGGTGGCGTGCCAGCGCGCCAGTGATGATCTCGGGATCCAACGAGGCAACCAGCTTGTCGCCCTGGTCCACCAACTTCAGCAGGGCGCCGGTCACGGTGATCGACGAGGCATGGAACGCACAGGTCAGGGATGCGACGGTGCAGTTCTCGGCGTTGGGCTCGGAAGGGCCAACGGTGGTCTGCAGCGCGGTGGCAACTTCGTCGCGGCAGCCGGCGGTCGAGCGGGCGTAGCCGTCCAGCTGGGCGGACATCAGCACGAGGCTGGAGTAGACGGTCGCGGTTTCGCCTGCGGGTGCAACGATTGCGGCGCAGCCGTTACCCTTGATCGTTGCCTTCGGCACGCCGACCGAGGTGTCGCCCAGCATGGCGTCGACGGTATTGACGGTCTGGGACAGCTGCGCGAGGGTCGTGGTCTCGGCGCCGGTGACCGTGGTATCCAGGTCGGTCTTGAGTGAGCCGAGCTGGTCCTTCAATCCGCTAAGGGTCCCTGCCAGGGAGTCGCTGCTCTCCTTCAGGTGGCCCGCGGTGCTCACGCCCAGGGTCTTCGAGGTGCTCTCCAGGTTGCTGCGCACGTCGGTGATGGTGGATCCCGCGCGACTCAGCACGTCGTTGACTTCGGCGATGAGGTCGATGGTGCGTCGTTGCAGGGCGAGCTCGGAGGTGGGGCTGGTGTCGAACGCGGAGGCCAGCACTCCATCCACCGAGAGGTCGGTGGACATGCCCGGCTGGACGGCTAGGTCGATGCTCGGGGCGGCGAATTCGGTGACGTCGGCGACCAGGCGCATTGTGGTGCTGGCACCCGTGGCCGGAGGGGCGAGGAGAGTTGCCCACTGGATGACGGCCTCGCCTTCGGGAGAGGCGCTGATGATGCCGTTGGTCCCGGCGGAGCCGGACCCGGATTCGCCCACGATGTTGCCGGGGGAGACGCCGGGGAGCACCGTCGAGGCGGCGATCGTCATTGGGGCGCCCACGAGTACCGGTTCGGTACGTGACTGGCCAGCAACGTCAAAGGTCACGTCACGCGGGGCCACCGTCAAGTTCTCCACGGTCAACCCGATCTCGACCCGGCCGGTGTAGCCGGCCAGCTCCTCGAGGTTGGTGCCTGTCTTCTCCGCGGTGCGGTACTGCGCGCTCACCCGGACGGGAAGGTCGTTGGCGACCTCTCCCGGAACATAGGCGGTATCGGCGCTCGAGGAATCGCCCGTGGCGTCGTCCACGGAGATCGCTGTCCCGTTGACCGCCGAGATCGAACCGTTGGAGGCGAGGTCCACGTTCACCGACTGCAGCACGCGCGACGGCGTGCCGACAACGTTGGGTGCGTTGGTGCACGAGGTCGTGAAGGCCACGGCGGCTACCGTAAGGATCGCGCCTGCCGTGCGGACAAAGTTCGGACTCGGTGTTCGTCGTGCGGCGTTCGTCTTGCGTGGGCGTGTGCTGGCCACTTGCTCCCCTTCGTGATTCAAATTCCTATTGAATAATAGGCGGTACACCGTCCGAATCGATAAATCCGCGCCGTGGCGAAACCCGATTGCTGACATATTGATGCGGTGCGTCGCATGTAGATGCCACTTTTGGCACGGATACTCGACATACGTGCTGCAATAACTTGGACAGGTAATCTCATCTTGTTAGAGTTATTCTCGTTCGAGTCTCCTAGTAGCGCGTTTGCGCGGGGACATCACCAAGATTCTTGGAGGATTTCATGTCGCGTGTCCTATCAACGGAGCAGGCAAAGACTGCCATTCAG
>NZ_JBKKAP010000041.1:0-8930 GCF_046714615.1 Paeniglutamicibacter sp. | reverse complement strand
GTGAAGGCCGACTACGTGAAGGCGTTCTGGAACATCGTGAACTGGGCCGATGTGTCGGCCCGCTTCGAGGCGGCGCGTGCCGGTGCCCCGAAGTTGGTTGTCCCCGGCAAGTAACACGCCGACACGGCCCCCGGGGCCAGATAGCGGGCTGCCGATCGGAACAACTCCGACCGGCAGCCCGTTTGCTGTCTTTGGGTCCCCAAGGCACTTCGCCTAGAAGCGCGAGGAGGATCCGGACCCGGAGAAGCTGCCGCCGCTGGAGCCGTAACCGGTGCTGCCGCCCGAGGACGAACTGGCGGTGCGGCTTTCCTGGACGCTGGAGCGCCCGGAGCTGAACCCCGTGCTGAACCCGATGACCGACCAGAACCTGTTGGACGGGTACACGGTGCCCAGGATGCTGTGGTTCGAGGAATACCTGGCGCCGTTGGCCTCCGGAGTGCGCATGGCCGCGCGCATCAGCTTTTCCTCCTCCTCGTTCTTTGCGTACTTCTCGATCACTACTTCCGAATACTCCTTGAGCAGCCCGGTCAGGTGCTCGCGGGCCGCGGCGATCTTGTCCAGGCCGTCCTCGGGCCCCAAGCTCCCGGCTTGGAGGTCCGCCGCCCATTGCTCCATGTCCGTGGTGGTCATGGACTTGAACCGGCGCAACGCCAGCGCCGACGGGGCGTCCGGCGCGGCCGCGTTGTCGTCGAGCAATTCATCGATATCCGCCAGGTCCTCGTGTAACGGCGCAAGCTGCCGTTCCCAGGCGCCGGCCCATCCCGAACCCATGTTCAACAACATATTGGTATCGGCAATCACGTCATCCATCCGGTCAAGCTCCGTGGCATTGGCAGCGTACTTCTCCAGGAAGCGCGCAGTATCCTTGCGCACGTGCGATTTTGCGTCGAGGCCGTTGGCCTTGTTGCTCTGCTCGGCGAGCTCGTTGTAGGCCGAGGAGAAGCCGCGGTACTTTTCCAGCACCAGGCTCCCGTAGCGGGAGCTGTCGTTGATGGTCTTGGCGTTCAGCTCGGTGACCTCGAGGTCCATACTCACATTCGCGTAACTCGCGTTGCCCGTTTCCAGTGCCTTTCTGGAACGGTTGCGGTAGGTCCTGCGGACGTACAGGGTGCTGCCGGCGCTGATGCCGCCAACGACGAGAATGCCGCCGCTCCAGGCGTACAGCTTCGGCGATTTGTACCATGGTCGGTTCATCAACTGGGCGGCTCGCTCGACTCCGGCGACGGTACCATCGGTCCATTGGGCCTCGCGGAGCAGGTCCTTGGTGGCTTCCTGGATGTCGTCGCGCTGCGCGGGGGAGACCTTGCGGTCCTCACCGAAGTAGGTTCCCACCTGCCTGCCCGCCGGATCGAGGGCAAAGAGGAATATCGAATCGGCCCATTTTTGCCGATCCGAGCTGAGCCACTCGGGGTGGTGCTCGCGCGCAAAGCGCAGCACTTCCTCATTGAGGTTGTCGCTGGCTTCGCCGTTGCGGGTGTAGATGGCGACCTTGGTCGGTTCGTAGAAATCGATCTTTTCGATGGCCGGTAGCAGCGTGTCCAAATCCAGCGACCCGGCGGTGTCCTCGACAACGATGTCGGTCGCAGCGGCGGCTTGGGCAGCGGTTGCGCCGCCGGTCAGCAGCATGGCACCCAGGGCCAAGACGGTCAGAAGCTTTCGCATGCATTTTACCGTTCGTCGATTGCAGTTGTCCCTATGAACCCTAGCCGGGTTACGCAAATCGTTCGGCTTCGACGGTGCTCGCCAAAAAGGGTCAGTCTCCGAGCAAGCCCATCAGCATTTGGATCGAGCCCAGCAGGGCGGGGACCTGTTCGATGAGCAGTAGCAGGCCCAGGACGATCATTGTCAGTCCACTGGCCAAGGTGATGAAACGTGCCGCCGTGGGACGCTGGCGTAACAACGCCCTGGCGCCCAGGGCAACGCCCGTGTAGACGAAGAGCGAGAGCACCATGTGGCTGGTGCCCAGGATCGCAGTTTGTGCCGGGACCGGCAATGCGGCGTCCGCATGGATGAATTGGGGGATCAGTGCCAGGTAGAGCAGCAGCGCCTTGGGGTTGGTGCCGCTGGTTCCCAGTCCACGGAAAAATGCAGGGCCGAAGAAGCGTTGCCTGGTTTCGGTCGCGGGTGCCGCAGAGACCATTTCCAGCAGTAGTGTGCCGGCCCTGCTGGCAGCGAGAGGCTCCGCCAAATCCGCTTTTCCGCGAGGCGGCTCCGGCGCAGGGCTTTCTTCGGCGTTGAAGCCGGCGCCGCGCCAGGAACGACAGGTGCTGATGCCCAGCCAGAGCAGGTAGGCAGCACCGATGAGCGTGAGCCAGGACAGCAGCTGCGGCATGGAGGCAATCAGTGCCGCCATGCCGCCGACGATGAGCAGCGTGTGAAAGACGTAGCCGCTGCACAGTCCCGCTACCGCCGACGACACCCGGTGCCGGCCGAGTCCCGCGGAAATGGCGTACGCCCAATCGGCACCCGGCGTCATGGCCAGGGCAAACGACACCGCGATGAAGCCGTAGATGACTTGAAGGTCCATGACTGAATCTCTTTCCTGCTGGGAATCTACTGGCAAGCTTAGGAAGAAAATGGCGAAATGTGCTTGCCGGTTCTCGCTCCGATTCCCGATGGTGGAGAAGAAATATCCTGTTATGTTTGATTGTGCGCAAGAATATAGCGCCACGACTTGGAATCACCGAGAAAACCCACGAATGGGGCTGCCACATGGACGGAATCGACCGCGCAATCCTGCGACGCCTGCAGGACGATGGGCGCATGACAGCAACCGCCCTCGCGGAGGACGTTGGTCTCACGCTGGCCCCCTGCCACCGGAGGCTGCGCGAACTGGAGAACAGCGGCGTCATTCGCGGCTACCGTGCCGACGTTGATCCTGCGAAGGTGGACCTCGCCTTCGAAGCGCTGGTGTTTGTCACCCTGAAGGACCGGCTGACCATGAAGGACTTCGAGCGCGAGGTCGGCCAGATCGGCCAGATCATCGATGCCCAGCGGCTCTTCGGTGAACCGGACTTCTTGTTGCGGGTCATGGCTGCAGATCTGCCTGCATACCAGCGTTTCTACGACGATGTGCTGGTGGCGCTGCCTGGCGTGGAGAAACTCACGAGCACGATTGTCATGAAGAACCTCAAGTCCGGCGGGCGGCTTCCGATCTAAGGCGACGACGCTGCCTATTGCGGATTTCAGCCAGCTGCGTGAAGCTGAGGAAGCCGGCGCAACTACATTCGTGGGCGGACAACCATTGATCGAGGACAAGACCATGAAAACCCGCGAGCTCGTTCTGGCCGAAGTTACCGTGACCCCTGGCTTGCCGCGACGGACCCGTGACGGCGCCGAAGTCCTGGGCGCGGGGTCCTGACCATGACCACTTTTCTGGTTGTATTGCGCGGCGGGCCATTTGATGGCCGTCAGAAGACCGTCTCCAATTGGCCGGACCCGCTGATTGTGGAATCCATGCCCGAGGACCTGCACCTGGAGGCCAGGGTCCGTGCACGCTATGTCGCCACGACTGGGGACGCTCCGCATGGTGAGCCTCGGGTGATGGTCTGGGATGGCGCCCATCGGGTCGGCGGAATCCACCACGCCTGAGAACCCGGATGCGAATTCCCGGGCCCGTCGCAACCTTGAAGGCCAGCAGCCTGACGCAGTGACTTCGTGGAAGTCCGGGCCTTTGGCCCGTCCCGACGCGACTTGAAATGGGCTGCCCAAGGTTGGGTCCATTTGAAGGGACCCGGGCTGTCGAAAATGAAAACCGACCTCAAAACGCATGCTTTCGGGCAAACAAAAGCGGTCCCAACCAAGTGAAGACCTGGTCAAGACCGCTTTCCTTGCGTGCCCCCGACGCGACTCGAACGCGTGACCTAGAGATTAGAAGGCTCTTGCTCTATCCATCTGAGCTACGGAGGCGGGCACAAGAATCATAGCCCAAACAGAGGCTGGGTCGATATTTCACCGATGGCGATACTGCGTTTTGGGCGTGCGTGGGGCCGTGAAAAAGAATTACTCCGGACGTATGATGAAACAGTAGACGACCTTGCCGGGCGGCAATCACCGCCACCGCCAGGATTCACTGTTTCGAAGCCGAAAGGATGCCATTGCCACGCCAATCCGCAGCACCCGTTGAACTTGACCAAAGGCCAAGCAACACGGCATGGCGCAATTCAATCTTTGGCATCTTCTTTTTGTGTGGCTTTGCGTTTGCCACGTGGGTAGCCCGACTCCCGGCGGTCCGGGTGCAGCTCGATCTTTCCACCTCGGATGTCGGCATCCTGCTGTTCGCCCTGGCTATCGGATCCATCGGCGGACTGGCCTTTGCGCCAGGCATCCTGGCACGTCTGGGCATCCGCCGCGGCATCACGCTGGGCCTGCTCATTTTGGGTGCGGCACTGGCCGTCCTGGGGGCCGTGACCGAGGTGCTCGGCAGTACCGTGGGCGCCATGACGATCCTCGTCCTCTACGGCTTCGTCTTTAGCGCCACCGACGTGATGATGAATGTCGACGGAGCTGCGGTCGAGCGATCCCTTGGCAAGACGCTCTTGCCGCTGATGCATGCCTTCTTCAGCTTTGGAACCATCATCGGAGCGATCCTGGGCGCCGGGGCGGCACTGCTCGGGATCGACGTGATGTGGAACTTCGCAATCGTCGGCATTCTGATCATGGGCCTTGGCCTCTACTTCGTCCGTAACGTGTCGGGACTCGAACCACAGATGGCTCACGGCAACGACCGTGCCTCCGCGGGCGAGACATGGTGGGGGCGCTTCAGCGGCACCTTCCGCGACGGACATCTGATGCTGATCGGACTCATGGTTGCCGGGCTGGCTTTCGCCGAGGGCACGGCCAACGACTGGCTCACCATTGCCTCCGTCGACGACCACGGATTCAGCGAAGCGTCAGGGGCACTGGTCTTCGGCGCATTCGTTGCCGCCATGACGGCGGGACGCATTTTCGGTGGCCCGCTGATCGACCGTATCGGCCACAAGCGGGTCCTGGTGTTCATGGGCCTGCTTGGCCTGGGCGGCATCGTGCTGTTCATCCTGGCGCCGGCCCCCTGGGCGGTATTCACCGGGGCGCTGCTGTGGGGATTGGGCGGATCGCTCGGATTCCCTGTTGGCATGAGCGTGGCCGCAGCGCACCCCACCGACGGACCGCGCCGCGTGGGCATCGTAGCCGTCTTCGGCTACTCCTCCATGCTTATCGGGCCGCCGGTCCTAGGTTTCCTCGGCGAACACTACGGGGTGCTCAACGCCTTCATCCTTGTGGCAGGAATCCTGTTCATGACGCTTCTTATCACGCCCAAGGCCACCGCGGTCCCGAGGCTGCCCCCGGAACCGCAACGAGTGGACTAGTGCCCGAAACGCATTGGGTCGGCCGGCTCATCGGCAGTGCCGTCCAGTGCATCGATGGCCAGGATCTCCTCGGGGGAGAGATTGAACGTAAAGACATCGAGGTTCTCGGCCAGGCGGTCGGGGCTCGAGGTCTTGGGGATGGGGACGACGCCGCGATCGATCTGCCAGCGGAGCACGGCCTGCGCCGGAGTGACCTTGTGGGCTGTGGCCGCCGCGAGCACCGGGGCCGCGTTGAGCAGATCGTGTTTTCCGCGGCCCAGTGGAGCCCAGCCTTCGGTGAGAATCCCGTGTTCGGCGTGGAAGGCCAGCCGGGCATCGTCGAGCCAAAACGGCGAATGCTGGATCTGGTTGACGTCCGGAACCACCCCGGTGGCGTCAATCAGCTCCTGTAGCTGTGCGACCGTGAAGTTCGAGGTTCCGATGGCTCGGACCCTGCCGCGCTTCAGCAGCTTGACCAGCCCCTCCCAGGCCTGGACGTAATTGCCCTCCTGCGGGTTGGGCCAATGGATCAGGAACAAGTCAAGGTATTCCATGCCCAGCCGTTGGCAGCTGTTCTCCCAGGCGTCCTGCACACCCTGGACCGAATGCCACTGCACATTGAATTTTGAGGTGATGAACAATTCCTCGCGGGGAACCGACGTCGAACCGATGCCCTCTCCGATGCCTTCCTCGTTTGCGTAGTTCTCCGCGGTGTCAATGAGCCGGTATCCGGCATCCAACGCGTGGGCGACTGCTGCTCCGGCCTGGATGTCATCCAGGGGCCACGTACCAAGGCCGATGGAGGGCATGAAGGCGCCATTGTTGAGTTCACGTAACGGGACCGATGCATAGTTATCTGGCATTTGGCCATGCTATGGCACCTGCGGGAATACCGATAGGGGGGTGGGATCGTCCCTGGCCGAATGCGGAGATGCGCCTGTTGCACTGCGATTCGTCCATGTACTCGTTGGCCGGTCTTCGTCACTGGTGGATACCAAGGAGTTCAGCTACTTTTCGGCGGGCGCACCGCTGCAGCCAGTTCCCCACACAATCGCCGCGGCCATTCCGGCTTTCGATCACGCTCCCGGTGTTCATCCACAGCACCGGAGTCCCGCCGCATGGCAGCGCGGGTGCTGCATCACACTGGGGTGACGAGGCAAGAAGTACTTGCCCACAGTCGAACATTGGAGTGCACCATGACGGACCACATTACGTTGCGCGGTGTGGTGGGAACCGAGCCCCGCACCAGCGGGGGAAACAGCGGCACGCCCATTGCAAAGTTCCGCATGGTCAGCAACGAGCGGCGGCAGGACCCCGAATCGGGGCAATGGATCGATGTGCACAGTAATTGGTACACCGTCTCCTGCTTCCGGGCCATGGCCACCAACATGCTTGCCAGCATTCACATGGGAGACCATGTGGTGGTCTACGGCAAGATGCAGGTTCGTGAATACGACCGCCAGGACGGAACCCGCGGCTTCAGCGTGGACATCGAGGCCATGGCGCTTGGCCACGACCTGCGATTCGGGGTCAGCCGATTTGAAAGGGTCAGGCGCGCAGGGGGAGATGACAACGCCGAGCAGCACCTCCGTCACGGTAAACAGGATCGGGAGCGTGAGGAGTCGACCGACGAGTTCCCGGTGACCGGATGGCCGGACAGTGAGCCGGGCGCCGACACCGAGGCGGCCTAGCTTCCCCGGGCACGAATCGGACACAAACGTGTGGGCGGCCACAGCACATTGGTGCCGTGGCCGTCCGATGTGCGCAGGAACATGCCCCATCTCTTGAAACCGGGCACAACAATTGGGAGTAAGGCTCCCCGAGGCACTAGCCTTGAGGGCATGGCGGAATTCATTTACACGATGACCAAGGCTCGCAAGGCCGTTGGCGACAAAGTCATTCTCGACGATGTCAGCATGTCGTTCTACCCAGGCGCAAAAATTGGCGTGGTTGGACCGAACGGTGCTGGTAAATCGACGATCCTGAAGATCATGGCAGGGCTGGACATACCCTCCAACGGTGAGGCGCGCCTCAGCCCGGGATACAGCGTCGGAATCCTGTTGCAGGAACCGCCGCTGAATGAGGAAAAGACTGTCCTGGGCAACGTCCAGGAGGGCGTCGGGGAGATCTACGAAAAGATCACCCGCTACAACCAGATCTCTGAGGAGATGGCCCTGGACGGTGCCGACTTCGACGCACTGCTCGAGGAAATGGGCCACCTGCAGGAAGCCATCGACACTGCCGACGCGTGGGACATCGACTCCCAGCTCGAGCAGGCCATGGACGCACTGCAGTGCCCGCCGGGAGACTCCTCGGTGACCACCCTTTCCGGTGGTGAGCGACGCCGTGTCGCGTTGTGCAAGCTGTTGCTGCAGAAGCCCGACCTGTTGCTCCTCGATGAGCCCACCAACCACCTTGACGCCGAGTCAGTGTTATGGCTCGAACAGCACCTGTCCGCGTACCACGGCGCAGTCCTGGCCGTGACCCACGACCGGTACTTCCTGGACCACGTGGCCCAGTGGATCTGTGAAGTCGACCGCGGTCGCCTGCACGCCTACGAAGGCAACTACTCGGCCTACCTGGAAAAGAAGCGCGAGCGCCTCGAGGTCCAGGGCAAGAAGGACCAGAAGCTTGCCAAGCGACTGAGCGAGGAACTCGAATGGGTTCGCTCCAACGCCAAGGGCCGCCAGACCAAGTCGAAGGCCCGTCTGGCCAGGTACGAGGAAATGGCTTCGGAAGCCGAACGCACCCGGAAGCTGGACTTCGAGGAAATCCAGATTCCGGCAGGTCCGCGTCTGGGCTCGGTTGTCATCGAGGCCAAGAACCTGAAGAAGGGTTTCGACGACCGTGTGTTGATCGACAACCTGACCTTCTCGTTGCCCCGCAACGGCATCGTGGGTGTCATTGGCCCCAACGGCGTGGGCAAGTCCACGTTGTTCAAGACCATTGTTGGCATGGAGCCGATCGACTCCGGTGATCTCAAGATCGGCGATACCGTCAAGATCTCCTACGTTGACCAGAACCGTGGCGGCATCGACCCGGAAAAGTCGTTGTGGGAAGTTGTCTCCGAGGGGAACGACTACATCCAGGTCGGCCAGGTCGAGGTGCCTTCGCGCGCCTACGTCTCGGCTTTCGGCTTCAAGGGCCCGGACCAGCAGAAGAAGGCCGGTGTGCTCTCCGGTGGTGAGCGCAACCGCCTGAACCTGGCACTGACCCTCAAGCAGGGCGGCAACTTGCTGCTCCTTGACGAACCGACCAACGACCTCGACGTCGAAACCCTCGGCTCGCTGGAAAACGCGTTGCTCGAATTCCCGGGTTGCGCAGTGGTCGTGTCACACGACCGTTGGTTCCTGGACCGAGTTGCCACCCACATCCTGTCCTACGAGGGCACCGATGAGGACCCGGCAAACTGGTACTGGTTCGAGGGCAACTTCGAATCCTACGAGGCCAACAAGGTCGAGCGCATGGGCCCGGAGGCTGCAAAGCCGCACCGCGTCACCCACCGCCGCCTGACCCGCGACTAGTAGTCGCCAAGTGGCAACCCGGGAAACCTTGGGTCGTCACTTGGAAACGGGCGCCGGCGGTGCGGATGAACATTTCATC
>NZ_JBKKAP010000040.1:0-7135 GCF_046714615.1 Paeniglutamicibacter sp. | reverse complement strand
GGATCCATCTTGGCCTATATCGGCCAAAGCGAGTTTGGACATAATGATTGGTTTCCTGGTTCTCGCCCTACGCGATCGAGCTGACTTGCTCTGTCACCGTGGTACCGCTCCAGCCTGACACGTAGGGCCCCAGCGTCTTGAGGATGTTGGTTTCGGAGGTGTAATGCTCGCCGTCCCCGCGACGGGCCTCCTTGCTCTTTACCAGCTGGAACATGGCACCGAAGATTGCGGGGGAGATGTGGGTCCAGCGGAAACGGCATGCAGCGAGAAGCGCGTCACGCATGTTATCCGTTAGGAATGTCGACGCTGACGTTCCGTCAAAGATTCCACCGTTGACGTAGGGGAAGCGGGCGAGTGTGTCGGGAAGATTCTTGCGGCGTGTCTCTGGGGTGTTGAGGACATTGAAAAGTGCCGATAGCTGAGGGCCGAGGTTATCGGCTGTGGTGTCAAACTCCACCCAGCGGTGGAAGAGGTCAGATTCCCAGAGGCCAGCATCATCGCCATAGAGCAAGAAGAGCAGCCGAGTCATGAGGACCGAGGCCTCTTGCGTGGCGAGGTCTTCATCTTCTTGGTTCGTTGGCGCATCGTCCGATACATCGATATCGATATCGTCGCCGGCCATTGCTGTGAAGATTCCTGCCATCAACCGAGCGGCCTGGATGGACGCTTCTTCTTCTTCGGCCTTGGTGATGGTTTCGTAGCCGGCCAGGAAGAGAAGCTGGTCCATGTGATCGGCAAGCTCGTCGATCGTAAAACGGAGCGTCCATGGTTCGTCGCCAAGTCGGTCTAGGCGGATCGTTTCGAAGTCGGTGACTATGACGTATTTAGGCCATTCGTGCTGGCCGATTGATCCGCCGCGTAAGTAGTCCAATGCTTGTTCGAACGCAGCATCAAGATTGCGGCCCAGACTTTTTGCTTCACCCAGAGCGACACCTGACCAGAAGAAGTCGATGTACCCGTTCCCTCCGGTGGACGCCCGGGTAGCATCGCGCTCGAAGAGGTCAATGCGTTCGGGAATGATTTCGAAGGAACGCAGGAGATCAGACCAAAACTGTTGGGCGAAGGATTTTTCTGTATGGGTCTGCCCTGTTTCGCGCCAACCATCGATCCTGGTACGCCAGGCCAACGCCATTGAATTTAGACGCTTTCGAATGACGGCACGATCTATTGCAACAGACTGCAAAATTCCCCCTAGTGGTAGTCAGATCAAGACTACTGGGGCGACAGGATGAAAGTGATTTGAGACGAAACCTCACGAGACTGCAAAGGCCAAAAATGATCGGTTCTAGGCCTGATCGACCTGATTTTGGGCAGACTTCTCCCTACCCATCAGCTAAGTGCGATTTTCGCTTACTTACTCTGCTTGTTCCTCGCCTTGGCCAGGCGGACAGCGCGGCTGTTCACACGGTCCGAGACCAAAGGAAGCAGCCGGATTACAAAGTGTCCGGCAGCGGTCAGCAGAGCAGGTACGAACAGGTTCCCTGCAGATTCTGCGAAGATTTCCAATGCGCACCCTCCCCTCAGGGTGATGTCCAACCTAGTGGTTGGACGGTGACCGCAGCAGATTCGCTGCGGAATCAGGAATGAACGAGGGCATAAAAAAGGCCGGTCAGAGAGACCGGCCGAGATTGCCAAAGCGTTCAGATAATAGAAAAACCTGATCAATGATCAGGTTTTTTGCGCACAACTATCGCACAAGTCACTCTAGCAGCTTTTGAGTGGGTTTTCTATGCGCATTTCAAGATCAGAATGCGACGAGGGTTCACCGAAGCGACAGCAGCCATAGCAAATCAGACAAGGTGCTCTGTTCTGGACGTGTTTCACATGGCCTTACGGAACTCACTTATTGTTGACGATATGACGAACTTTCCCCGTAAACCATATGTATTCATCGGTTCCTCGGCAGAAGGCCTCAAAATCGCACGGTCGCTGCAAGCCGAACTCGAAGAAACGACGAACTATTTGGTCGAACGTTGGGATGTCGACACTTTTGATCCCGGAAGTTTCACTCTCGAATCACTGGTCCAAACGGCCAATAAGATTGATTTTGCAATCCTTGTTGCTACCGGCGAAGATACCGTCACGAGTCGAGGCACGGAGATGGCGGCAGTTAGGGACAACATTATTTTCGAGTTTGGCCTATTTCTCGGAGCGCTGGGACGTGAACGCGTTTATTACCTCAGCGTCGATGACGCAAAGCTGCCATCTGATCTTTTGGGTCTAACGAGGCTCACTTACCGGACACATCCGGATCGCAGCATTCGGGCTGGACTAAACAGTGCCGTCGTAAGGGCGCAGGGCATCATGGACAAGCTAGGCCCCCGCGCTGAAGATCCGATTGTGGAGAAGGTTGCCAAGGAAGCACTGGCTATTCACCCGCCGGCTACACCCGATCTCATGCCTGGTGCCCTGGCAACTGTTCACAGAGATCAGACGCTCAAGGCCTTAGAAGAAGAGATCAAGTGGCTCTGTAGCAACGCAACGGATCAAGGGTGGTCCGTGATCAAGCGAAATCAAACGCTGCTCCGTTTACGTTCACCGAAAGGCAAGGACTTCACGCTCGCACGCAATCGCCCGGCTAGTACCCGAGCTGAGCTGAGAAAGTTCGTTGCCGAACTACGAGCCAACGGGCTACGTGTCAACCGTGCGCTGCAGGGTGCAGTTGAGGATTCACCGTTCTAGCGAGGTGAGGTTCCCCACGCGCCTTCTGCCATCTCAATGTCACAGTCAACGCGAGGGGAATAGCGCTCAAACCCGGCCACTTACCGAGAGCACCCGTAAAGGTCGCTGCACCTTGGCTTCGTCCCTGAGCAGTTTGGAAGATGTGGCATCGCGCCACAGCACCACCAGGGTGCCTCCCGCAATACTTGTAACTCGGCCCTAGAAGGATACCTGATCATCCACAGTCACGCTTTCGCCGCAGTCGTTCCTTATCGCAGACGTGATAGCGCAGTGCTGCCGCCTGTGGAATGACAGGATCGCCGCCTGGTTCAGAGTTTCATCAAAGGATCGTTTCCCAGTAGGTTCCCACCGACCCCCGAAGTGCTTTTCTATGTCCCGGTTTCCAAGACCCCAACGATTCCGAGCAAACGGGTGTCAGCTAGATTTTCCGCCCTGAGCGTCATTTTCCGAAGGCGAGTGCACTGGGTATCCGAAGTCCTCTGCACTGAACTAGAGCGCCCACAAGGGGAACCTCCACTGGGACACACGAAACTGGCCGGACCGGCCGGACGCCCCCTGCATTCGTCTTGGTTAGAAATCCCTGTCGATCGTTCCGGTTTCGGTCACCGGTGCGATGGAGGATGGGACGCCGGTTGTGCTGGTGACGGAGGACTTCGGCGTCCACACCATCGCGACGGCC
The DNA here is from genome assembly GCF_046714615.1 of Paeniglutamicibacter sp. Taxonomy (NCBI): domain Bacteria; kingdom Bacillati; phylum Actinomycetota; class Actinomycetes; order Micrococcales; family Micrococcaceae; genus Paeniglutamicibacter; species Paeniglutamicibacter sp. Next base: position 3,774 of record NZ_JBKKAP010000040.1, on the reverse strand, counting down.
GTGGTGGAGGTACGGAGGCTGCCGGTCCCGCCGGTGGGGGCACCCAGCGTCACGGTGACCACGGTTTTGGGGACCCCGGCGGTGGTGATGGTGGTGGCCGTCATGGTGGCGTTGAACGTGATGGTCTTGCTGTTCTTGGCGAAGTTGCCCTTCGTGTTCACCGACCCCAGATTCACGGTGCTGCCCGGCCGCTGGATGTCCACGGTGTCCCCGCTGTTGCCGGTACCCAGACCCTGGACGTTGCCGTCGCGTAGCCGGAGGGTCACCGGCAGGGAAGCGCCTGTCCATCCCGGGGTGACGGACGCGAGGTTGACCTGCTGGCTGTAGGTGAAGCTCAGGGTGTCCCCGGCGTCGACCTTGCCCAGGGCCCCTGTGCCGTTGGCGGCCTGGACGTCCGCGGCGCGCAGGGGGCTGTTGTCCACGCGCCGGCCGGTCACGAGGGCGGAGATTGTTTCCTTGCCCGCGCCGTCGGTGAGGACGGCGCGGAAATCGTACAGTCCGTCGGCCACGGTCCGCGTGTCCCAGTCGCAGGTGTACGGCGCCGCGGCCAGGGTGCAGCGGGTGGTCCAGGTGTTCGTCCCGGCGGGCGAGGACTGGATCTTGACGCTGCCCACGCCCGCCGTCGAGTTCGCGGCCGCCGTGAGGGTGGTGTTGCCCGTCAGGTAGGCGCCCGGATCCTCGAGGGACACTGAGGACACGGTGTTGTCCACCACCCTGTTGGCGATGGCGGCCGACGTGGTGCTGTTGCCCGCCTGATCCTTGGCGACGGCCCGGAAACTGTAGGAGGCGGAGGCAATGGCCGTGGTGTTGAACCGGCAGGAGTAGGGAGATTCGGTGGCCGTGCAGAAGGTTGTCCAGGTGCTGGTTCCCGTGCGGGCGTACTGGATCTGCACCTTCTCGATGCCCGAGTGCGCGTCCGCGGCCGTGGCTGCGAAGGTGCTGGTGCCCCGCAGCGGCGTGCCGGGATCATTCATGGTCACCGTGGGTGCCAGGTTGTCCACCAGCACGTCGGTGGCGGTGCCCGAATAGGTTGACGTGCCCCCCGAGACGGCCACAGCGCGCAGGTCGTAGGAGACGTTGGAAAAGCTGCCGGTGGGCCAGGCGCATGTGTACGGGGCGGAGGGCATCTGGCACAGCGTGCTCCACTTGTTGGCTCCCTCCACGGAATACTCCACCCGAACGGTGTAGGCAGTCCCGCCCGGGCTGTTGAGGGCGGCGGCGAGATCCACGGTGCCGCGCACAACCTCGTCGGGCACCCCGAGGTCGACCGAGAAGGTGTTGGCCACCGTGGTTTGCACCGTGGCTGATGTTGTGGTGAGGCCCGTGTTGTCCGTGGCAACGGCCCGCAGGCCGTAGGCACCGTCCGGCACGGACTGGGTGTTCCACTGACACGCATAGGGTGCGGCCGTCTGCGTGCACAGCGTGGTCCACGCGCCGCTAGGTGGCAGGTACTCGATGGCCACGCTGCGGATGCCGGTTTCACCATCGCTGGCTTCCGCGGTCAGCGCGATGCTTGCCCGGACCGTTGTTCCGGGGCTGGTCATGGTGACCGCGGGCGGTGTCCAGTCCGCTGCCGCGGCGAACGTGTTGGAGGCGTTCGCGGTGGAGTCCGTGAATGCCGCCGACGAGAAGGCCGTGGAGGTGGCCAGCACCAGGAAAACCAATGCGGCCAGGATGCCGAGTGCGGAACCTGCCTTCCAGCGCCGCGACAAGTCACCTGGGGGAGGGCCGCCGTCGCCTTCTTCCCCGTCGTCGTTTTCGTCGTCTTTATCGTCCTTGAGCGGGCGGGTGCCGAAGACGGCCAGGGCGATGGCGAGCAGCGTCAGCACGCTCCACCACGCGAGCGCGACGAGGTTCCCGCTGCCCAGCCAGAGTCCGGGGAGCCCCACCGCGGGAACCAGGAGCCTGGCTTGCCCGGTGATCTGTTCGCGCTCCAACGGGGTACTGTCCACCTCGAGGTTGGCGTCGCCCGCGGTGACGAAGGTTCCGTCCGGATTTTCGGCAACGATCCGGTGCAGCCGGGTCTGCTCGACCCCGCCGGGTTCGGCCTCCGCCGGGCTGGTGAACTGCACCACGCCGCCCACAGGGACCTGCTGTGTGGCGCCGAAACCGGCCGCCAGCACCACGTCGCCGGCGCTGATGTGAGGTTCCATGGACCCGCTCTGCACCACGGTGCCGTGCCAGCCCAGCAGGGCTGGCAGCATTGCTATCAGTGCAAGGCTTAACAGCACGCCTAGATACAGCCGTGAGGCAATGGACGCCAGAAACAGCGTCCAGCCGTCAGCTGAAAACAGCGGGTCCCACCGGGAGGTTTTCCGGGCGGCCCCGGGTTCCTCCCGGTTCACAGGTTATGACTACCGTGGCCGTCCGGCTACGGTGCCGTGGGGGATTCGTCGGACTGGAGCTCCCACACCAGGTCGAGGCCCACGCGGGCGCCCTGCAGGGCGTTGATTTCGTCCTGGCTCATGCCGGTGGTGTCAAAGCGCCAGGTGCCGCGGTAGCTTCGGGTTTCGCCGGGGGTGCCCGCTGTCGCCCAGGGGGTGCCGCCGGTGGAGAAGTCCCGGTTTGCCGCCGACAGCGCGGCGAGGGTCATTTCCGGGATGTTGTTGGTTTCAGACGTAAAGCCGGTGCAGTCGTTGAACGAGCCTCCCGTGCCCTGCTCCAGGTCGAAGTAGATCCGGTTTTCGAGGCCCTTGGCGCTGATCAGGTTCTGCGTGTAGGAACGCACCACTCCCGGGACGTCGGACCCGGAGGTGACCACGATGCATTTTTGGCCGGTCTGGCCGGGGACGATGTTTTCCACCGTGAAGGCGGCGGCACCCAGGTCGTCGTCGGTGAGGACGACGTTGCCGGTGCTCCAGGCGCTGCCGGCGTTGCGGGTGGAGGCGGTGAAGGCGGCTTGGGAACCCTGCCAGACCATGGTCCCGGCAATCAGGATGGCCAGGGGGGCGGCGCCGAACATGGCGATCTTGCGGATACGTGCGGAAGGGGTTTTCATGACTGTTGCCTTTGTCTTGGGAATCAAACTCATTGAATGACTTGCCCGGATCGCCGGGCTGGCCGACCCGTCTCTCCCCAAGCCCCCAGTCGCTGAAACTCCAAATTGTATGGGATTGGCTACACGTCTGAGGGTAGCCGCTATTTTCGCGGCCTGCGACCAACCATGTCCTGTCAAGATCCGCGAGGCAATGTTTCCGCAATAAAATGAATCACGGTTGGTAGGCCGCTGGGTTTCGTTAGCCGGCCCCCAAGACCGGCTACATCAATCACTATCCCGGGGATTCCCCAAGATCACGGCTTGGTATTGCACAAGATCATTGCAATGTTTCGGCAGGGGCCGTGGACCAATCTTGAGCATGACTTGCGTATTTTTAGCTCTCTTCCGGGCGATCATGCACCCGTGGGGGCTAGCCCTGCGAGAGAAAGGAATCTCTCGTGTAGCCATTCCGGTTGAGAAGCCGCTGCGGGGCGGTGCGTTTCTCGAAGTCGGGCGACTGGCAGTCCCGATACGGTTTGGCTAGTCGCCCCCAGAATTCTCATCGTTCGCCGCTTCCTCTATCCAGTCGATTGCCTGATCCGAGAGAAAAAATTCCTCTGCAATATTGTCCGCAGCCCAGGATGCTTCTGCCGTGGGGTGGCCCGCCACGGCCGTGATCTGATCCAGAATGCTTGGCGGCACAACGTCTCCGTTATTGTCGATCAACCATTGCCGGGTCGAAGAGTTCAGAAGTGGCCACCAGTTCTCAATGTTCATGGCCTCATTCTGGCAGCAGA
>NZ_JBKKAP010000039.1:0-131262 GCF_046714615.1 Paeniglutamicibacter sp. | reverse complement strand
ATCCACTGGTACAACCATGACCGCATCTCGTTAACGCTCGAGTGCCTGAGCCCGATGAAATACCGGGCCCAGGCACTGGCTGCGTAGACTTTTACTTACCGAGTCCAACTTTCGGGGACCAGTTCAGACCGGCGGGGCTTCCGCGTTCCGGCCAACGGCATGGACCCTGCCCCGACCAGGCTCCATCCCCCTAGGCTGGTGAAGATCCTGCGGCCGGCCGAATCCTGCCGCACCACTGAGAGAGCCACTACGGGAGCCACGAAACATGCAGCTTTGGGCGCGGGACATCGGCATCCAGGAACTCAACGACAAGGCCAAGGCCAAGACCAAGACCAAGACCACGTTGAATGCGGCCTTGGGCATCGAAATCACTTCGTTCACTGCGGACACGCTCACCGGGCGCATGCCGGTGGACGAGCACACGATCCAACCGGCCGGAGTGCTGCATGGCGGGGCTTCGGTGGCCCTGGCCGAGACGCTGGCCTCCTGGGCCGGATCGCTGACCGGGGATGCGGCACGCTTCCACGTGGTCGGCCAGGAAATCAATGCCAACCACCTGCGGGCCGGCATTGCCGGGCAATGGGTCCAGGGAACGGCGAGCCCCCTCCACGTGGGCCGCAAGACCCAGGTCTGGGAAATCCGGATCAGCAACGAGGCCGACAAGCTTGTGTGCATTTCACGCTGCACGCTGGCTGTGCTGGAAACACCCGGCCAGTATGCGCGGGCCGAGGAGCGGACCGGGGCCTGACGCACGGGGTCCGATGACGGCGCCGGGTCAGCCTTCGGATGCGAACTGTGCCACGTGCGGCGCGGTGGTGGTGATGTGCAGCAGGGCCTTGCCATCGGGTGTGCCGAAGGCGTGCTCAACATCGGCCGGGAAACGCAGGAAGTCCCCAACGGACAACTGCACCAGCTCGGTGCCATAGCGGATATCGACCCGGCCCTCGATCACATAGACCTGGTGGAGCGATCCGGTGCTCAACGTGGTTCCGTTGGCGTCCTCCAAAGAGGTCCCGACGGCCAGCAACTGGGTGCGCACATAGCCCGATCCATAGATCTGGTCCAGGTCCCGGGTCGGACCCTGCGGCCTGGCGCTCCACTCCCCTTCGGCCTTGCGCCGCATGAGGACGGGAGAACCCCACTCGGTCAGCAGACCGCCGATCCGGACGCTCAACGCACGCGCCACTTCCTCGAGCGTGCCGATGGTGGGATTGCCAAGGCCTTGTTCGATCTTGGACAGGGTCTGCTTTGACACACCCGCGCGGCGGGCCAACTCGCCAAGGGACAGCTCCCGTTCGGTCCGGATGCGCTGGATGTTCCGTGAGACCACGTTGTTCATCGCCATGCATCTATCGTCACTTATAGATGACAATTTGTCATGTTTGACATGCGTCACTTTCCCCACGACACTTGTAACACGCCCGAAAACTCCCCAGTATCTCTCGGGCGGCAACGTTGGAGGTTTCCCGAGATGTCCCTGAGCCCAGTTCAGCAACGCGATGACCGCACTGCAGTGGACAAGGCCATGTCGCTGCTTAACGCCTTCGGCCAGGATTCAGTGGGCGGTGTCGGTGTCAGCGAATTGGCGCGCCGGGCCGATCTTTCCAAGTCAACCGCCTTCCGCCTGCTGGGGATGTTGCAGCGCAACGGGGCGGTGGAGCGGGCGGGCAACGCCTACCGCTTGGGCAAGATGATCCTGAGCCTCGGCGATACCCAGGAATCGGCCGCGCACGGGCGGATGCGCGATGTACTAACGCCCTATCTCGCCGACTTGTATGAACTGACCAAGCAAACCGTGCACCTGGCCGTGTTGCAGGGCACCGACGTCATCTATCTCAACAAGCTCTACGGGCATCTGCAGGTCCGCAGCCCCTCACGGATCGGCGGGATGGCACCTGCCTACTGCACCGCGGTGGGCAAGGTCCTGCTGGCCTTCGACCCCGCGAGCGCCGACGAGGCGCTGCGCAGTGAGATGTCAGCCTGGACCCCGCACACCATCACCGATCCGGAGGTGCTCCGGATAGAACTGGCCACTATCCGCAAGGAACATGTTGGCTTCGATCGGGAGGAAATCCTGATGGGCCTCAATTGCATCGCCGCCCCCGTGATGGGCCCGGGAGGCAAGCCCGTGGCGGCATTGTCGATTTCCGGCCCCACCGGCAAGTTCATTCCCGACTCGCAATCCGAGGTCCTGCGCAAGGTCTGCTATGCGGCCTCGCGCGCCGTCGCAGCGGTCAGCGCACGCCAGCGCCAGCAGCTCCGCCACGCGCAAACCGCGTAGGGATCCCGACAGACAAAAAACCGGCGGGTGTCGTCGACGCGTTCGTACGCGCCGGCGGCACCCGCCGGTCGTGGGGACGCACGCTAGATGGTCGGAACCTCGTCGATGTTCCGCGACTCCTCGAGCACCCAGGCCGGTTCGGCGGTCAGCAGCGCGAACGACCCGCGGTGCAGGTCGACCTCCACCACAAACCTGTACCCGGCCGCCTCGGCGATGCCAATGGCTTCCAGGTCATCCTCCGCGCAGGCCAGGACCAGGCGGCGGCAGGCAGCTTCGGTTTCCATCACGAATTCCGAGGCCAGCTGGATCGCCTCGGCCGGGGCTCCCGCATCGGGAAGCAGCAGCCTGTCGCGCAGGCCCGAGGGGTAGGTGGCGGCGAATTCGGAATCCACGATCCGCATCACGTCCACCGTGGCCACCGGGTTTCCCTCCCGGCGGATCTCAAGCGTGGACTCGTGGCCCGGCGCGGCCGCCACTGCCTCGCAGGTCCATTCGGGACCCAGCGCGTCGGGCCACCTGAGCAAGCCGATGTCATCGTTCTCGTGCCCGGACACTACTTGGCCTCCAACGTGTTGTTGGCCAGCAGGCGCACCGCCGGCTTGTCGAGCTTGCCTGAGCCGTTGCGCGGGACCGCTCCGGTGATGATGAGCCGTTTGGGAAGCTTGTAGCGGGCCAGCAGGGAGGCGGAGAATTCGCGCACCTCCTCGATGCTCGGGACGGTGCCGTCCGCGCAGCTCATGACCGCGACCACGGATTCGCCCCACTGCTCATCGGCCACGCCCACCACCGCGACGTCCAGCACTCCGGGGTACTCCATCAGCGCACGCTCGACCTCGGCCGGGTACACGTTTTCCCCGCCGGTGATGATCATGTCCTTGAGCCTGTCGACCACATACAAGAAACCCTCGGCGTCTCGGTAGCCAATGTCCCCGGAGTGGAACCAGCCATCGGAGAACGCCGACTCGGTGGCCGCGGGATTGTTCCAGTAACGCTTGGTCACGTTCGGGCCCTTGACCAATAGCTCACCGGTTTGCCCGGCCTGAGCCACCTCGACGCCGGAAAGCGGGTCAACGACCTTGATCTGGGTGAACGGCATGGGCACCCCGCAGGAGCCCGGTCGCTGGTGGGTCAGTTCCGCCGGCAGGTAGGTGGCGAAGGGAGCGGTCTCAGTCAGTCCCCAGGCCTGCTGCACCTCAACACCCTTTCCCTGGTACTGGCGCAGCAGGATCGTGGGCACCGGGGCGCCGGCGCAGATCAGTGCCCGCAGGGATTCAAGCCGGGAAGTCTCAAATTCTTCACTCTGGGCCATTGCCGAGAGCATGGCAGGCACCAGGAACGCCTGGTTGACCTTGTACTCCTGGATGTCCCGCAATACCTGCCGAGGGTCGAAGGTGCGCCGCACCACCACGTGGCCACCGCGCACCATGACCCGAATGGTCAGCGCGTTCAGCCCACCGATGTGGAAGAGCGGTGCCACGGCCAGGTTGGTATCCCCGCGGCGGGTATCCACCAGTGAGTCAACGTTGACCGAGTTCCACCAGATGTTGCCGTAGGACAGCTCCACGCCCTTGGGTTGCCCGGTGGTGCCGGAGGTGAACATGAGGATCGCCAGATCATCCTCGTCGGCACCCTGGATGGCGGGTTCCGCTGCGCCTACAAGACGTTCGCGAACCCATGCGGAGGCCGGAACCCACGGTGCGGTGATGGAGCCGGAGACGGGAACCGCGTGGTCATCGTCGATGAGCAGCAGGGCCATGTCCCCGATCGCAACGTCCGCGTAGCCCAGCATGGTATCAATGACGTCCCGGTGCCCGGGTTCAACAAAGAGCGTCCGCGGGGTGCACTGTTCCAGCAGCCCGGCGATTTCGCGCGGAGCCAGGCGGAAGTTCAACGGGACAAACACGACCCCGAGCCACCAGCAGGCGAACATGGTGCGCATGAAGGAGACCGAGTTCAGCCCAAGGTAGGCCACGCGCTCACCGGGCTGCACACCTGCGGCGTGCAACGCGGTGGCCTGCTCGCGGACCTCGGCGAAGAATTCGGCGTAGTCCCACGTTCGATCCTCGTAGGTGAATAGGAGCTGGGTGGGGAAGTAGATGGTTTGGCGTTCGAGGCCAACCACGGGGTTCCGGTCGATGAAGCTCACAGGTCATCTCCTCCAGCTGCCTTGGCGCCGAACCCGCGCACGGCAATGCCGCCGTCAGCGGGAATGATGGCGCCGGTGATATTTCCGGCGTTGGCCTTGGAGGCCAGCAGGACGTAGGACCCGGTGAAGTCCACCGGGTCAACCGAAGCGTGGTGCAGCGGGATCAGCGGGTTGTTCCCGGTGATCTCCGAACGCGCAAACGATTCGCCAATGGTGCGGTTTTCCAGGCCAGTGGAGCTCGGGCCGCTCAAATCGGTGTCCATCCCGCCGACAGCCACGCCATTAACACGCACCTTGGGGGCGAGTTCGTAGGCGAGCTGGGTGACCAGGCCACGGGCGGCGAACTTTGCCGCGGTGTAGACGGGGCCACCGCCAGCCGGGTGGAAGGAGGCATTGGACAGGGTCATGACAACCGATCCGCTGCTTGCAACCAGTTCCTTCCAGGCGGCCTGGACGGTGAGCAGGTAGCCCTTGACATTGATCTCGAAGAGCTCGTCAAAGCTGTCTCCCAGTTCCTTGGCCGACAGCCGGGTCAGCGAGCGGTTGAAGTCCCAGATCCCCGCGTTGGGTACCACGGTGTCGAGCTTGCCGAAGCGGGAGACGACCTGGGTAACGGCTGAGGCCAGCGAGTCGGCGTCACGCACGTCCCCGGCGATGGACAGCATCCGCGAGGGATCCGCCGACGCGTCGACGACGGCCTGCAGCTTCGCAGCATCGCGGCCGAAGATCGCCACGCTGGCTCCCTCGGCGAGGTAGCGGTCTGCCACCGCTCGGCCAATGCCGGAGCCTCCTCCGGTGATCAGGGCGACGTTGCCCTCGAGCCAGCCTGGTGCCGTGGTGCTCATGATCTGCTCACTCTCGTGTTATTCCATTGATGTGTGGGGACTGGAGGGACGGTGCCCCGGCCTGCGGGTCTAGAAGAAGGTCGACAGGTTCTTGGCCTGCAGCACGTTCGCGTCGAAAAGGATTTCGCGCTTGGCGACCTTGAAGCCGCCGTCGGGCTGCACGCGGATCACATCGGTGCGCCCGCCGGCATAGATATCGGTTTCTGTCTGCAGTCGGTTGCGGTAGACCAGGAAGGCGCAGCGGACCGTGAGCTCGTTGTCCCCGGTGTGCCGCACCATCACGTTGGAGATCAGGTGGCGGGTGCGCGAGGGCGGGTCCTCGGCCCAGGCCATGCCCGAGTCGTAGCGGCGGATGCGCCAGGCCAGCGACTCCTTGGTCTCGTCGAAGTATGCGGCCTCGCCGGGCGCACCGATCGACAGGGCGGCCTGGCGCCGCAGCCGGTTGGTGCGCAGCGGGGCGAAGTAGAAGAGGTCCTCGTCGAAGATCTCCAGCCAGTCGGCAAAGCGCCCGTCATCGAGCAGTTCGGCCTCGTTGAAATAGAATTGCGCCACGGCGTGGGTCAGTTCGGCGTCGGCCAGACGCACCTGGAACTCGGTGCCGGTTTCCTTGGTCATGGGGGGTCCTTTGTCTTCGGATCGTTGCCGGGAGCCGCTAGCGGGCCAATTTCTTCAGTTCGGTGGCGGGGTCTGCCAGCGCGAGCACATCGACCTTGATGTTGCGGTCGATGATGCGCCGTGCGGCGCGCACGGTCAGCCCTCCGTCGATCGCGGCGGCCCCGAGCATCAGTCCCTCGTCGTTGAGGCGGAAGGCCGCGATCGGCACCCCGTCGAGCATCCGCACGACGTGTTCCCCTTCCCCGTGCATGGCGCCCACGCCCTCGACGTGCACCCCGTGCCGATCCGACCAGAACCAGGAGGCGCCGTGTACCGGCAGGTCCTGGTCCAGGATCGCTGCGGCCGCCGAGGAACCTGCGTTCATGGCATGTTCCCAGTGCTCCGCACGGCGCAGCAGCGTGCCGTCGGCCAAGCGGGTGCGGGCCGAGTCGCCCACCGCGAAGACTCGAGGATGCGAGGTTTGGCCGCGTTCGTCCACCAGCACCCCGTTGTCGGTGTCAAGGCCGGCGGCCTCGGCCAGCTCGGTGGCGGCGGTGATGCCGATGCCCACCAGCACCACGTCGGCGGCGATGGTTTCACCGGTGGACAGACGCAGCCGATAGCCCTCGGCGCCCTGGGTGATTTCCTCCGGGATGCCGGTGAGCGTGCGCACCTGGTGCTCGGAATGCATGGCGTGCAGGCGGGTAGCCAGCACCTCGCCAATGGCCGGGACCAGCGGGATTTCCACGGGATCGATGAGCGTGACCTCGGCCCCGAAGCCGCGGGCCGAGGAGGCGGTTTCCGCGCCGATCAACCCTGCCCCGACGATGGCCAGGTGGACCCCCGGGGCCAGCAGAGAGCGCAGCGTGTCGGCATCCTTCTTGGTGCGAAGTTCCAGCACGCCGGGAAGATCGCCGCCGGGGATGGACAGGCGGCGGGCGCGTCCTCCGGTGGCCAGCACGAAGCGGTCCGCGGCCAGCACCCTGCCGTCATCCAGCGTCGCGGTGCCCGCCTCGGGGTCCAGCGCGGTGGCGGTGCCGGTGATGACGGTGACGTTGTTTTCCTCGTACCAGTCCGCCGGGGCCAGGGCGATGCCCGCGGCGTCCTTGGATCCGGCGAGGTAGTCCTTGCTCAGCGGCGGCCGGTCATAGGGCAGTCCCTCGGGGTCGATGATGGACAGCGTCCCGGCGAAGCCACGGGCGCGCAGCTCCTTGGCGGCGGTGAAGCCGGAGAGGCCACCGCCGATGATCAAAACAGATTCGACGCTCATCGATTTTTCCTATGTCTTCGGGTGTGCGGGGGGAAGGAATTGCGGTGCGTACCGTCGGCTACGCGCCGACGACGCTCACCGACGGGTAGAGCAGCACGTCGTTGCCTGAAACCTCGACCTTGTGGGTGCGGGCGGCGAGGGTTGCGGGCATGCACAGGACAGAACCTGACTTCAGGCAGAACTTGGCCGAGTGCACCGGGCATTCGACCTCGGTGCCCTCGATCCAGCCGTCGGCCAGCGACGCGGTCTCGTGCGTGCAGATGTCATCCAGGGCGTAGAAATTGCCATCCTCGGCGTGGAAAATCGCGATGTCCACGTCCGTGCCGTTTGCCTCGGCGGTGATGACCTTCGCCTCGCCCTCGTCGATGTCGTCGATGCTTCCGATGTTGATTGCTTCGCTCATGGCGTCCTCCTGGCGTGAAAAGTCTGTGCGTGTTGGTGGCAGTGGATGCCGGGTATCAGGCCTGCTCGCCGGCGGGAACCGGCGCGGGGTGCTCGTGCCAGGCGGGGGTGTTCATCAGCTCGGCCCAGTGCTTGTAGAAGCTGCGGCCCGCGGCGTCCGAGTACAGCTCGGAGGTCTGCCCCGGATACACCCCGTCCTCGCGCTCGGAGCCGATGCCCATCTGGAAGTTCAGCGGCACCGAGTTGGTGACGAAGCCTCCGGAGATCGCCTGGATCTCCGACCAGTTCTCTCCGTCGTCAGCCTCGAAGATGCCCGAGGGGCCGAAGGTGCGCAGGTTGTAGAGGCGCTGGGCGTCCTTGACGTCGTCGGGCATGGACTTGTCCACCAGGATCCAGGCCCAAACCTCGATCTTGTTCGGGCCCTTGGGGTGCCAGATGCGGATCGAGCCGTTGATCGGCAGGTAGGAGAAGGACGGGAAGACCGTGGCGTGGCCGGTGGTCATCGGGCCTTCCACCGCGGCATCCCCCAGGCGTGTCCGCAGCGCGTCGTAGTCGTAGTGCTCGTGCACGGCCTGGGCGTCGAAGCGGGACTTGGGGTGGGTGGGGAATCCGGCGCCGTGGCCGTTGGGCGAGACGAACTGGCGTCCGGGGGTCGCAACGATCTCGGCCTTGGGGCCCTTGCCGGTCGGGGACATGACCATCAGCGCGGAGGCGTGGGACATGTTCACGTGGTACCAGTCGGTGGCGAACTGTTCTGCGGCGAGCTTCCAGTTCCCCTCGAGCTCCCACTTCATCACCCCGCCCATGACCTCGGTGCCCTCGGGGTCGCGATCAAGCATGGCGTCCATGTAGTAGCGCATGTCCCCCAGGGTGTCCTCGAGGTCCTCGGCATCCTTGTCCCAGTTGGCGAAGAGCAGGCCCTTGTATTCGGAGAGGCGCGGCACCTCGATCAGGCCCCACTGCTTCTTGTCGAAGTCCTGGGGGTAGGCCTTTTCGTTCGGCACCGTCTGCAGGGCGCCGGCCAGGTCGAAGGACCAGCCGTGGTACGTGCAGGTGAACATCTTGGTGGCCCCGGCGTCGGCGCGGCACAGCCGCACCCCGCGGTGGCGGCAGGAATTCAGGTAGGCGCGGATGGTCTTGGTCTTGTCCATGGTGACAATGACCGGGTCCTGGCCCATGAAGGTGGTGAAGAAGTCGCCGGGCTTCTTAAACTGGCTGGTGTGCGCCAGGAAGAGCCAGCTGCGGGCAAAGATGCGGCGCATTTCCTGGTCGTAGATCCCCGTGTCCGTGTAGATGGACCGGTCAATGAGACCGCCCTCGGCGTCGACCAGGGCCGAGACGTCGATGTTCTTCGGGGCGTGCTCGGGACCGCGCATCTTGCCGATGGCGGCATTGGCCTCAGAGGGGCAGTTGTCCGTGGTGCTCATGTGGATCGTTTCCTCCTGGGCGTTCGCCGCCCGACGGATGAGGGTGGTGTGTGGTCTTGGCCTCAATCACACCTGAGTTCGGGGCAAAGAGCCAATGACCGTGCCGAACCTTGGTACGCGCCATGCTGTCAACACGGTCAGCCTGCGCATTTGTGCCCCCTCACGGGCCATGTCCTCGGTGCCGGCCCTCGGTGGATGCGCCCCGGACCCCGCGAGGACATGCTGAGGTTCGGCCCAGCCCCAACAAACGGCAACCACGTCCGGTTCGGGCGCGGAGCAAGGCGCGATTGCCGTTCCACTCTGCGGCACGCTGCTTAGTTTTTTGGGCAAGAGCGCGTCCATGCTTCCATGTGACACAACTCGCAAACTCACCACGGAGTCACCATGGCAACGCATTCCCGCACCGGGCTGGACACAACACAGCAACAACCCGAGGTAACACCCAAGGCAACACGCCGGGCACTGGTATCCAGCTTCCTGGGCTCGACGGTCGAGTACTACGACTTCCTGCTCTACGGCTCGGCCGCCGGACTGGTCTTTCCCCACCTGTTCTTCCCGGAGACCATGGACCCGGGGCTGGGAACCGCGCTGTCGTTCGTGATCCTGTTGGCTGGCTACATTGCCCGCCCCGTGGGCGGCGTACTCTTTGGCCACTTTGGTGACAAGTTCGGCCGCAAGAACATCCTGTTCATCACCCTGATGATGATGGGCCTGGTCTCGGTCTGCATCGGCTTGATGCCGACCTACCACACCATTGGTGTCGCGGCCCCGCTGCTGCTGGTGTTGCTGCGCGTGATCCAGGGCCTGGCCGTTGGCGGCGAATGGGCCGGCGCCACGTTGATGGCCGCCGAGCACGTGAAGGAAAAGAACCGCGGCTTCGCAGCTTCCATCGCGGTGACCGGCGGACCGACCGGCGCCGTGCTGGCCACCTTGATCCTGGGCCTCTTTGCCGGCCTGCCCGAGGAAGCATTCCTGGCCTGGGGCTGGCGCATCCCGTTCCTGCTCTCCGCGGTGCTGGTGATCATCGGCCTGTACATGCGTTACCGCGTGACCGAGTCCCCCGACTTCCTCAAGGCCAAGGCCGAAGGGGCAACCCACACCGGGATGCCGTTGGCCCGCGTGCTGCGCGACTACCCGAAGGAAACCATCTTCGGCATCCTGGCAGTGGCCGGTCCGCTCTTCATGCAGGCCATGCTGGCGATCTTCATGGTCCCCTACGTGGTGGCAAGCGGCGCGGTGGACCGGCAGACCGCCCTGATGATGCTCACGGCATCCTCGTTCGTGCACATCTTCGCGATCCCGTTCTTCGCCTGGCTCTCGGACCGCTTCGGCCGCCGCCCGGTCATGCTCGCCGGCGCACTGATTTCCGTGGCCCTGGTCTTCCCGATGTTCGCGCTCTTCAACTCCGGGGTCTTCTGGATGGTGGCCCTGGGCTTCATGGTCGGCAACCCGATCATCCAGGCCTCGATGTACGGACCGATCGGCGGCTTCCTGGCCGAGAAGTTCGACACCGAGTCCCGGTACACCGGCGTCTCGCTGACCTTCCAGATCGGCTCGGTGCTCGGCGCAGGCATGGCCCCGCTGATGAGCCAGTGGCTGGTGAAGCTGGGCAACGGCGGCGGAACCAACAACATCGCCTGGTACTTCATCTTCCTGATTGCCGTCGGCGCCGTGTGCGTATTCCTCTCCAAGGAAACCCTCAAGCGCAAGTAGTCCACCACCCGCGGCACCCCGCCACCCGGCGGTTGTGCTGCCAGATGGCACCCGGTTATCCCGATCGGGTGCCATCGATGGTTAAGGTGGGAACCAACAACCCCGCACCCCCCTTTATCTGGAGGCACAAGCACCATGGCACTACCGGCAACCCTGTCCGAGTTCACCGCGCGCTGGGACAAGTTCCGCGATTCGCTGGGATTCGAGGACATCACCTTCACGCTGCGCCTGTCCCCGCACGCTGTCACGGAGGACTCGATGAGTTTTTCGATGCCGTTGTGCGACGGTCTGGCACAGGCCAATGGCATGTATGCCGCCGCCGCACTCTTTGGCGCAGCGGACATCACCGGGACCTTCCTGGCCATGAACGCCTACGCGGATGCCGGGCAGTTCCCGCTGGCCGTGCAGTCGAACGTGAACTTCATGTCCAACTCCAAGTCCGGCCCGGCGGTTGCCACAGCCCGCATCCTGCGCGGCGGGTCCTCGGTGGTCGTGGCCGAGGTGCAGGTCGAGGATGCGGATGCCAAGGTGCTTGTGCACAGCACCTTCACATACGTGCTCAAGGAACGCCGACTGGGCAAGTAGTCTTTGCCGAATGGGTCAGAGGGAAACCGGATGCAGCAGCGAGCCGAACACCGCGCTGGCCCGAACCACCGCGGATTGCCAGTCGCGCGCGAATTCCTCCGGGTCCTCGGTGAAGGCGTAGCGGGTGATGGTCCCGGCCAGCAGCACCAGGGCGTGCTGCGCGCCGGGATCACTCGGCAATTCGTGGGCCAGCAGCGCCGCCTGGTGCGGCTTGAGCCGCTCGATCAGCGCGGTGGCCACCAGTTGCTCGGCCGCCTGCACGTGGACGTGGGTGCGCCGGCGTAGCTCGGGAAAGGCGCGCACCATTTCGCGCCGCCTCCGGAACCCCTCCCCGGCCTGCGTGCTGGTGTTCAACACCGCCGCCAGGAGCTTGGCGGTGCGTGGCAGCACCGCCTGCCTCGAGGAGACGAAATCCTCCCAGTCCCCCTCCGGAAGCCAGGGCTCGCGGGTGCCCAGCACCGCGTCCTCCTTGGTGGGGAAGTAGTTGAAGAAGCTGCGCCGCGAAACTCCGGCCGCCGCCGCGATGGCATCGACCGTGGTCGCCGCCAGGCCCTTTTCCAGCACCAGTAACACCGCAGCCTCGTGGATCTGCGTCCAGTGACGGTTCCGCCGGGCCACCCGCACTCCCCCATTTTTCTCATCCATCCCTGAATTATGCACTAGTGCACGTTTTGTGTCCATGGGTCCGATCGCTGTTTTCGCGGCAACCACGGGACATTCCCGAATACCAATGAATGAATCGTGCCGCTCAATGGAACAGTCGCGTGCCTTCGTACGGCGCGTGGGATGGAATGAAAGCAAGCAAGATCTTCTAGCCGCCAATCGAATGGAGCGCCAGGAATGCAACAAGCACTGATCGCCATGTCGCACTCTCCCCTGCTGGGGCACACCAACCCGCCCGAGGACGTCAAGGCAGCTGTCGACGCGGCCTTCGACCACGTCCGCGCCTTCGCCAAGGAATTCAATCCTGACCTGGTCGTCAACTTCGGCCCCGACCACTACAACGGGTTCTTTTACGACCTGATGCCACCATTCTGCGTGGGTTACGAGGCACTGGGCACCGGCGACTACGACTCCTGGGCCGGACCGATCAACGTCCCGACCAATGAGGCCGAAAAGCTGGCTGCGTACATCATCGACCAGGACATCGACACCGCGATCTCCCGCAAGATGGAGGTCGACCACGGGGCCGTGCAACCCATGGAAATCATCTTCGGCGGCCTGGACACCGTCCCGGTGATCCCGATCTTCGTCAACTCCGTGGCCCGCCCCTTCACCAAGGTCTCGCGCGTGCGCAAGTTCGGGGCGGCCGTGGGCGAATACTTCAAGGACTCCGACAAGAAGGTCCTGTTCATCGGTTCCGGCGGCCTGTCCCACGACCCGCCGGTCCCGCAGATCGCCACCGCAACCGAAGCCCAGCGCGCCATGCTGACCAACGGCCGCAACCCCACCCCGGAGGCCCGGGCAGCCCGCCAGGCCAACACCATCAACACGGCCATCAAGTTCGCCAAAGGCGAGGCCGACATCATGGATCTGAACCCCGAATGGGACCGCGCCTTCCTGGATGTCTGCAGGTCAGGGAACGTCGAGGGCTTCGACGCCTACACGGCCGATGAGATGGACGCGGTCGCCGGGCACTCCTCGCACGAGGTCCGCACCTGGGTCGCCGCCTACTCGGCGCTGCGCGCCTGCGGCGAATACGAGGTCAACTACGAGTTCTACAAGCCGATCAAGGAATACATTGCCGGCTTTGGCGTCACCACCGCGGTATTGAAGAAATGAGCGAAACCATCGTGAGCACCGAACGCACGCAACTCCTGGATTCACTGGCCGCAGAATTGCTGACGGCCACCGAGACCCTCGAGCCGATCGCCCCGCTGCGCGACCGCGTCGAAGCCATGGACGTCAACGACGCCTACCGCATCCAGGACGTCCAGCTGCGCGCCCACGTTGCCGCCGGCCGCGTGCTGGCCGGACGCAAGGTCGGACTGACCTCGCTGGCCATGCAAAAGCAGCTCGGCGTGGACTCCCCCGACTTCGGCTTCTTCTTCACCGACATGGTGCACCACGAGGACGCGCAGATCGCCGCCGACTCCTTCATCTCCCCCAAGGTCGAACCCGAATTCGGATTCGTCTTGAAGGAAACCCTGACCGGCCCCGGAGTGACCCGCGAACAGGCTGCCGCAGCGATCGGCGAGGTCTATGCAGCCATCGAGATCATCGACTCGCGCATCGCCAACTGGGACATCCGCCTGGTGGACACCGTGGCCGACAATGCCTCCTGCGGCGCCATCGCAGTGGGAACGACGCCGCTGGACGTGAAGGTTCAGGACCTCGGCTCGGTTGAATGCTCGTTGCTCATCGATGGCGAAAAGCGTTCCACCGGTATCGGCACCGATGTCATGGGCGATCCCGTCGCACCCCTGGCGTGGCTGGCCAACGTGCTCGGCGAACAGGGTGTGTCCCTGCCGGCCGGCCAGCTCATCCTGCCCGGCTCCTTCACCGGTGCCCTGCCGGTGATCGCCGGCCAGTCGGCCACCGCCGACTTCGGGTCCCTGGGCTCGCTGAGCATCAACTTCATCTAATCCCCCCATTTTTCTTCGTTACCTGTCACTAAGGAAGTAACCAGCCATGGCAAAGAAAACAGCCGCAATTGTCGGTTCCGGCAACATCGGCACCGACCTGATGTTCAAGATCATGCGCCGCTCCACCAACGTCGAGGTCAAGTACATGATCGGCGTCGACCCGGCCTCCGACGGCCTGGCCCGCGCGGCCCGCCTCGGCCTGACCACCTCCGCCGAAGGCGTGGACTGGCTGCTGGCCCAGGACGAACTCCCTGACTTCGTGTTCGAGTGCACCTCCGCCAAGGCCCACGAGGCCAACGCCCCGAAGTACAAGGCCGCCGGCATCCACGCCATCGACCTGACCCCCGCCGCCGTGGGTCCGTACCTGGCCCCTGTGGTGAACCTTGATTCGCTGACCGACACCATGAACGTGAACATGATTACCTGCGCCGGCCAGGCCACCACCCCGATCGTTGCCGCGGTCTCCTCCGTGGTCCCGGTCGAATATGCCGAGATCGTCGCCTCCATTGCCTCGAAGTCCGCCGGCCCGGGCACCCGCGCCAACGTGGACGAGTTCACCGAGACCACCGCCAAGGCCCTTGAAGTCGTGGGAGGTGCCAAGCGCGGCAAGGCCATCATCATCATCAACCCCGTCGAACCGCCGATGATGATGCGCAACACCATCTACTGCATGATCCCCGCCGAGGCCGCAGCAGCCGGCGCCACCCAAGACAAGATCCGCACCGCCATCGATGCAGCCGCCGCCTCCATCCGCGACTACGTCCCGGGCTACGCACTGCGCCTGGAACCACAGTTCGAGGAAGCCCGCGAAGACTGGGGCGGCTTTGGCCGCGTCGGCATCTGGGTACAGGTCGCCGGCGCCGCCGACTACCTGCCCGAGTACGCCGGCAACCTGGACATCATCACCGCGGCAGCCACCCGCACCGCGGATCTGCTCTCCGACAAAATCGACGCCGCGCGCACCGCCGCGCTGGCCAACTAGTAAGAACGGGGAAGCACACCATGACTGCACCCATGAACACCACCTTCGACATCCGCCTCACCGACACCACGCTGCGCGACGGCTCGCACGCCATGAGCCACAAGTTCACCGAGGAACATGTCCGCTCCGTGGTCCGCGCGCTGGATGATGCGCGCGTTGAGGTCATCGAGGTCACCCACGGAGATGGCCTGGGCGGCTCCTCCTTCAACTACGGCTTCTCCAAGACCCCGGAACTGGACCTGATCAAGGCAGCGGTCGACGAGGCCAAGGCCGCAAAGATCGCCGTGCTGATGCTCCCGGGATTGGGTACCATCCACGATTTGAACCAGGCGTACGACGCCGGAGCATCCGTGGCCCGCATCGCCACGCACTGCACCGAGGCAGACGTTTCCATCCAGCACTTCCAGCACGCCCGCAAGCTTGGCATGGAAACCGTTGGCTTCTTGATGCTCTCCCACCGGGTTTCCCCGGCGGAACTGGCCAAGCAGGCACGCATCATGGCCGACGCCGGCTGCCAGTGCGTTTACGTGGTTGACTCGGCCGGCGCACTGATCCTTGACGATGTCTCGGACCGCGTCTCGGCCTTGGTCGCCGCGCTCGGCGACGACGCGCAGGTGGGCTTCCCCGGCCACCAGAACATGAGCTTCGGCGTGGCCAACTCGGTCTTCGCCGTGCGCGCGGGTGCCAAGCAGATCGACGGCACCCTGATGGCGCTGGGCGCCGGTGCGGGCAACTCCCCCACCGAGGTCCTCGCCGCAGCGTTCGACCGCCTGGACATCAAGACCGGCGTCGACATCCAGGGCGTCATGGCCGCGGCCGAAGACGTCGTCAAGCCGTTCATCACCCGCATGCCGGTCATGGACCGCGCCTCCATCATGCAGGGGTATGCAGGGGTTTACTCCTCCTTCCTGATCCACGCGGAGCGCGCGGCAGAACGCTACGGCGTTCCTGCCTACCGCATCCTCGAGGAAATCGGCAAGGCCGGCTACGTCGGCGGCCAGGAAGACATGATCGTGGACGTTGCCGTGCAGCTGGCCAACGCCCGCTAAGCGTTACCAACCAAGACAAACGAACCCCGCTCCGATAACGACCAATATGGTCTACATCGGAGCGGGGTTCTCTGTTTGACGGCGATCGTTGGCCGAATGGTTATGCACATTGTGTCCCGGCGGTAGCCCTCCGAGCCATGAGGATTCGGTGGTGCGGCGAACCTCCTGCCGGAACAGACAACCAAGCCCCCGCCTTGGGCTATCTGCCTCGGTCGCGGGGGGCCAGAAATATCGTGAGGGGACGGCTCATCTTCCTCCCCAGTGGTTCGCAACGATCCAGCTTCCATCGCTTCGAACAAATTGAAAAGTGTTCGGCAGTGATCCCGGTACCGGGATCACTGCCGAACACTCGTCAAACCCTCAAACCCTCATACCGTCGTTGGAGCCTCGCGCACGACCGATGCGCCGTTTCCAACATGTCTAGGAATCGTTAGTCCCGACCTGTCAGTCGCGTAAACGAAACGATCCGGCCGCAGAATCACCACCTGAGCCCGGTATTTCCGAGCCCAAACACCAATACTGTCCACATAGTCCATCAGGTCTGAATCCGCTGCCGGGGCAGACATCGGTGTCCGCACGGTGCAGAAGACGGCACCAAGCTCGTTCCACTGTGCCTGTTCGGCCGCGCTCATGTGGGCGCGGGGGTCCGCATCGATGCCCACGACGGCGAATCCGTCGCCCAACGCGTCGTCAAAGCGCAGTCGTTCACCACCAACCCGGGAGACAGTGGGTTGGGGAATCATCCGGCCGATGGCGCTGTCTCGGGATGGCGCTTGGGCCAACAGTCCGGACTTGACCATGGGCTGGGGTTTGAAACGGAACTCCCGAATGATCGGACCGATCTTGGGAAGCCGTTGCAACAAAGGCAGCAAGTTATTGCGTAGTGCAATCTTCACGGGATTCCCTTCCTCGATGAAGAATCCAAGAGTCTCAGCCAGTTTTGTCATTTCCCGTACGTGCGGCTCCCGCTCCGCCTGATAATCATCCAGCAAGCTCTGGGACATTCGCCCGGCGAGGACTTCACGCAACTTCCAGGCGATGTTATGCGCATCGCGGATTCCCGACTGCATGCCTTGACCCGCCCACGGGGGCATCATGTGCGCAGCATCCCCGACAAGGAAGACCCTGCGGTTGCGCCAGCGCTCGGCCATCAGTACGTGATGGGTGTAGAACGCATGCTGAAGAATCTCCACGTTTTCTTCGCTCACGCCGAATGGTTGCAGCAGATTCCACAGCGACTCGCGACTTTCGAAGTCCTCCCTTTTCTCGAATCCTCGCAGGGGCAGTTCCCAACGATGGTGATTCAGCGAGAGCGGGATATCAACCACGGGGCGAACCGGATCCGACCAGAAGGTCAGGAGATCACGTTCGGGCCACCACTTCTTGACCTTCGCATCGATGATCACCCACGTTGTCGGTTTGGTCTTCCCCTCCAGATCCATGCCCAGGGATTCGCGCACGCTGCTCGATCCGCCGTCACAGGCCAGCAAATACCGAGTCCGGTAAATCCGCTCGGCACCGCTTTCGCGGTCCCGAACCGTCAGATTCACTCCCTCCAAATCCTGCTCAACGTGGATCACCTCCACGCCGAAGTTCACGGTTACGGTGTCGGTGTAGCGTTCGACTCCCCGGCGTAGCGTCTTTTCGACGGCAGGTTGAAAAATCTGCGGACTCGGCGGCTGTCCAAAGCCGGAATCGGACGGGGTGATACGCAGGAATTCCTTGCCCGCATAGGTCTTCCAGCGCAGAATGGTTTGTTCGTCCATATCCTCAAGCAACGCCCGGTCAAGGCCTGCCTGCTGCAACATCCGCAGGGTGTACTCGTCCATCGTGACGGCACGGGCGCGAGAGTAAATGTCTTTGGCCCGTTCAACCACAAGCGTGGAGACTCCGTACTGGCCGAGGAAGTTCGCGGCGGTGACGCCACTGGGTCCATATCCCACCACGGCAACGTCGGCATCGAATGGCTGGCTGGTCATGATGCTCTCCTAACCGATCAATTGGTTGGCGGTGCGCAGCCCTGCCGAGTTGGTGGTGTGCGCCATTGAGTTATCGGTACCCATCTCCAGGGGATCTCCGAACCAAGTCAGGCCGTCCTTGACGGTTGCCGGCGTCCATTCGATGGCTTCGAAATCCGGATCAAGGATCCAGTAGCCGCCAGCGTAGAGTTCCACGCGGTGGCCCGATCCGGGGTCGCGAACGTAGAGGTAGAGTGCCTGGCCGATGCCGTGTTTTCCCGGACCGATATCGAACTGGACATCGTGGTCCTTTAACACGTCAGCAGCGACCAGGAGGTCCGAGTGGTTCTCAAGGTTGAATGCCACGTGGTGCAGCTGTGCGGCTTTCTCGAACGGATTGGCAACCAAGGCGAGGTCGTGGACCTGCGGGGTCACTGACATCCAGGACGCAACGATGGTCTTCATTTCGGGGATGTTGATGAATTCCCGGCGCTTGAATCCCAGTGTTTCGCGGATCCATGCCTCGGCGGCATTCATGTCACCGGGCTTGGCCTGGACGTTGAAGTGGTCGATCCTTCGCACTCCCAGTCCACGGCGCTTTGAGCTGTTCGACGGAAGCTTGGACCGAAGTTCCTCCGGAGCCTGCGGCTTGTCGATGTCGTAGTAGAGCTCGATCGGATGTCCGGCGTGTGGCCAAATGAATCGGATCGCCGTTCCACGCCCAACCTCATGCCCGGCGGGGAGTTCAAGCGTCTCCACTTCCTTGTCCTGCAGCACCTGGTTGAAGAGTTCAACATCTTCGGGGCGCTTGACCCTGAAGCTGTAGGTGTCCACGATTGCCTCGCTGGAACGGCGCAGGATCAACGAGTGGTGAACCAACTCCATGTAGGCACGCAGGTAGGCAACGTCTTCGGTTTGGTAGGTGACCTCCATGCCGAGCAGGTCGCGGAAAAAGACAAGGGACTTTTCCAGGTTGGGGGTGCCGAGCGTGATCGCACCAACTTGCGCGATTTCGGGGCGGTATGCAGTCGTGAGCATTGTGGTTCTCCGTGATGGGTTGGTGTTATTGGGGGCGGTGGTGCGGGCGACTAGACCGCGAGGAATTCGCGGGTGAGTCGATTGAACGATTCGAGCTGTTCATACTGGGCCCAGTGGCCGCAGCGCGGGAAGATATGCAGTTCGGCGTCCTTGATCGCTTCGAGCCACAAAAGTGACCACGAAGGAAGAAGGAATTTGTCTTCGCGTCCCCAGATAATCAGGGTCCGGGCCGTGATCCTTGGCAGCATCTCGGAAAGGTCACCCATGTTGGGGATGCCCTCGATTTCCGGGTTGTTCTTCAACGCTGCGGTCAGCCGTTCGTCCACCAATGCCTCGGTGACGTTCCCTTGGTCGTAGACCATCGCGGAAACGAACTCCTGCATCAGTTCACGGTCAACTCCCTCGGTCATGGCCTTGCCGATGAGTTGGATGCCGTAGGGCATGTCGACATGCCCGTGCACGGTCTTGGGCGTCAAACCACCCGGTGCCATGAGCACCAGATCGCGCACTCGTTCTGGCACGGTGGCAGCGATCCAGGCCGCCGCTCCTCCGCCGAAGCTGTTGCCAACCAAACTGAATTCTTCGATCCCCAGCGCATCCAGCGCAGCGAGAATGCGCTGCCCGCTATGAGCAATCAACGGTCCTTCAATCGACGGCCGGCTGGAGGCCCCGAAACGCGGGTGATCGAAGACAAGATTCCGATAATCCTGGAACGCGGGAAGGTTGCCGCGAAAGTTGGACATTCCGCTTGCACCAGGTCCGCTGCCGTGCAGCCAAACCAGGGGAAACCCGTCGCCGGACTCGGTCAGAGCGAGCGTAGTGTCGCCAACCTCCACAAGGCGTGGGGTTATTTCGAGTGTGTCATTCACGAGCATCTCCATTCTGTATGGGTCGTTACAGATAGTATATGAAAGTGACACCGCGCACAAGGGTGGGAGCTGCGACGAGGTCGCGCGCCGGCGAAGAATGGCTATCCATTGGCAACTATGAAAACGGGATAACCTAGTCGGATGGCCACTGAAAAACTTCCGATGCATTCAAAACGTAAAGAATTAGGCGAAGTTTCGCGCCAAAATATCCTCGACGTCGCGTCTCGACTCATGGCCGAACGCGGCTATGACGGGACTTCAATGTCACTGCTCTGCAAGGAAGTTGGCCTACCTTCGAGCTCGATCTATTGGCATTTTGGCAGCAAGGAAGGCGTCCTGGCAGCCGTCATGGAGCGTGGGGCCTTGCACTTCTTCGAGTCTTTCCCCGAGCCGGATTGGCTAGAAGGAACACCGAGCCAACGCCTGCACCAGATTTTCCTGCGCACCGGGACCTCGTTGGTTGAAGATCCCCTGCACTCGGAGTTTCTTCAGCTACAGATACGGTTTCGACTCAATCGGGACCTGCATCAGGGCAAGGGCTTCTTTGAAATCGCCGAGTCGGTCAGACAACAGGGCGTGGCATTCATGGCGTCGTGGATATTCCGCGCCTACGAAGACCTCGGCGAAGATGCCGCTCGCAGGCTTGGCGATTATCTTGCCGAGTTTGGCGTTGCACTGATCGACGGCGTTTACCTTGCGGCCAAAGCCGGCTCAAAAACACCCACACAAACCTTGTTGAATCTCGCGGCCACTTCGCTCGCCGCCGCCGCCGATGAGTTCTTAGGCAACAAATCCGCATAGAAATGACAAGGGACACCGTTCGATAGAAGAATCTCCGAAGATCGTGAGGCCGAGCCGAATCAACATCATCGAGCAGATTTCCCGACGTCGTTCCTTTCGTCCTTCGTCTCAGCGTTGAGCCCTGAGGCAAGCGCTTCGGCTGCGCGCTGAAACATTTTGAAATTCGACGCGTTCGAGTCCTCGACGTTGACGGTTTAGCTACGTTCCCCGCATTTTGCGTTGACTACTTATCAGGCCTCGTCGAAGCGAACGGTCACCCTCCGAATCCAGCTTGCGCAATTCTCTGGTCAGCAAGTCAAGTGCCCTGGATAAGCAGATCAGGGCAACCCTGACGGCGCAGCATACCCGGTTGCCGCACCATGGTCATGGCCGCGACCGAGGACGTCGTCAAGCCGTTCATCGCCCGCATGCCGGAATGGACCGCGCGTCCATCATGCAGGGCTATGCCGGGGTCTACTCCTCCTTCCTGATCCACGCCGAACGCGCGGCCGAACGCTACGGCGTCCCGGCCTACCGCATCCTCGAGGAAATCGGCAAGGCCGGCTACGTCGGCGGCCAGGAAGACATGATCGTGGACGTTGCGGTGCAGCTGGCTGCCGCACGCTAACAATTGCGAATCTCAAGGCAGGTGGCTGAACTCTTACAGGTTCGGCCACCTGCCTTTTTGGTGTCGGCTTCCCCTCGGTGCCCGCCGATGACGATCGATCATTGAAACGGTTGCCTGTTTCGGCACACTTCGAATGACGATCAGGGCGTAGCCACGGCAGCCCAGCGCAACATATATAGCAACGGATAAGGACGAAGACGATGACCCGGCGCCGGTGCAGGACTGAACGCCGGGTCATCTTCAGGGACATTCAGTAGCTGGCCGGCGCCGACGCACTATTGGCGTTTCCGATGTACTTTGCAGTGAGGGCTTCGGTGCTGCGAGCCAGCAACGATACGTCGGCAGCCACGTTCACAAAGTCCGCACCAGCCTGAATGTAGGTTCGCGCATCTGCTTCAACGAAGGCGTTAACGCCAACAAATTTTCCCGCAGCCCTGGCAGCGGTGATGGAGGTGAGAACAGCGGCCACGACCAGGGGGTGGTTTTGCTGGCCGAGCAGACCCATTGAAGCGGCTAGGTCGGCCGGGCCGATGAAGATGCCATCAACCCCTTCGGTTGAGGCGATTTCCGAGGCGTTTTCAACGGCGGTGGCCGTTTCAATCTGCACCACCAACGTGACCAAATCACCGGCACGGTTCAAGTAGTCGTCGATGCGGTTCCAGCGGGCGGATCGGCTCAGGGACGATCCCACGCCGCGGATCCCGCGTGGCGGGTAGTGCATGGATGAGACCGCCGCCTGGGCTTCGGCAGCATCGTTGACCATCGGCACAATAATTGATTGCGCTCCAGCATCCAGATACTGCTTGACCAGGACAGCATCATTGTCTGGGACGCGGACCACGGGCAGGGTCGGGTAGGCGGCAATGGCACGCAACTGCGCCTGAACCGATTCCAACCCCATGGCACCATGCTCCGCGTCAATGAGTAGGTAATCCAGGCCCGAACCTGCGCAGATCTCGGCTATGGCAGCATCACCGGAACATACAAACATGCCAACCACGGTACGGGTTGCATCGGCGAAAAGGTCTTTGAAAGATAATGTCGGTTCTAGGCGAACTGGCATGTCACCGTTCCCATCTGTCCATAGTCGGCAAATACGGTGTCGCCCTTGGAAACGGGCATGGGGCGGGTGAAGGAGCCCGCGAGAATGATCTGGCCTGCCTTGAGTTCGTCTCCGTGCTTGGCGATCCTGTTCGCCAACCAATGGACCCCATTGGCGGGATGCCCCAGAACGCCGGCGGCGACGCCCGTCTCTTCGATCTGTTGGTTCTTATAAAGGATTCCCGAAATCCACCGAAGGTCCACTTCGGTGGGAGCCATCGGCGTACCACCGATAACGATGACGCCCATCGCCGCGTTGTCACTGATCGTATCCACGATGGTGCGGTTTGCGAGTTCAATGCGTGAATCAAGGATTTCCAGCGCCGGCACAACGTATTCGGTGGCGCGCAAGACATCAAAAATGCTCGCGTTGGGCCCGGCGATGTCGTCTTTGAGGACAAAAGCCAGTTCCATCTCCACGCGTGGGAACGCGTAGGAACGGGTCTGGAGGATTGATCCGGATTCAAAAACCATGTCGGAAAAGATAACTCCGTAATCCGGTTCGGTGATGCCGGAAGACATTTGCATGGCCCTCGACGTCAACCCGATCTTTCGTCCGATGAGGGTGCGGCCTTGCGCTTCGCAACGCTCCCGCCATAGATTTTGTACTCGGTAGGAATCTTCAACCGTCATCTCGGGAAACCGCGCCGTGAGGCGCTGTACCGGCCTACGAGTGGTTGCTGCCGAAATCAATTCATCAACAACCCGGCTGACTTGTTCGTCTGTGATCATGACTTTCCTTAAGGTGAGGTCGACGTGGCGAATTGTTGGTTCGGACCGACGAGTGAGATGTTCACCGGAAGTCCTTGACCAATATGGAATGAGTCGGTCAATTCGGCTCGCCACTCATTGATACGTTGATCCAAAATCCGAGTTACGTCGGCTTCTCATTGGATACTGATGCGCGCCCGAACACAGCAGACTTTTCCGTCATGCGGCATAACGAGTCGAATTGCCACGAGGAAGTTCATAACTCGCCCGCGGCAACTTTTCACTATCCGGGATGGTGCATTGAGCCGCTAATGTGACCCCCGCTACACTCAGTGGACCAGGCACTACAGAAACGGCTACTCGTCATCATTGCGGAGTAAGCGTCAGTATCTGGCCACATTTTTCCCAATGAGCGAAGAAAGACCGGTACCAAAATGCGATCTATCACTAACGGTTCACGCAAAACACGTCGTGTGTCCGCGGTAGTTTCCGCCACCGCCCTGATGCTGACTCTCGGAGCATGCGGCCAGACCGAGGCTCCCGCTAACGAGGTGGTTTCCTTGAAGATCGGAAGCACGACGAGCCTGGCCGGAGTGGGAGTCAGGAATGGCATCTCCAGCGGGCAGTTCACCAAGGAAGGCCTCACCGTCGAAGCCGCCCCCGTGAAGTCCGGCAACGACGCAGTCCCGCAGCTCATCAGCGGCGACTTGCAGATCGCCCAGGTTGATACGACGACCGCCATGCAGGCCATCCAAAAAGGTGTTCCGATCAAGATTGTCGCCGTTGCCGGTGTGCAGTCGACCGATGGTGGAGTGGGTGTTCCATCCACCGGAAGCGTCTTGGTCAAGCCGGGTAGCGATATCAAGACTCCCGCAGATCTTGCCGGACGCGACCTCGGAATCCATGCAATCAACAGCCAGATCTGGATGAATATTCGTGCAGTAATCGATGCTGACGGCGGCAATTCAGCCGATACAAAATTCATCGAGGTGCCCGGCCCACAAGCCATCGACATGTTGCTCAAGGGTGAAGTCGAAGCTACTACCGCCTCCGAGCCGCTTGCATCGGCGTCAGTGGCCGCCGGCACCGTTAGGCTCATCCACAGCACGGACATTCCTGGCAAGAAGGGTGAACCGAGCTCGGTGTACGTCGCCACGAACGAATTCATTGGCAAAAACCCGGAGTCTCTCAAGAAGTTCACAACCGCTGTTTACGCTGCCCAGGACGAAGTGAACAAGGACAAGGAACTGGGGAAGAAGATTGCCGTGGAGCTGCTGGGCTACAAGGGGGCACAGTTGAAGAACGCATTCATCCTGGATTACGGAACCACCGCCATCAGCTCGGCTCAGATCGAAGCTGTCTCGGCCACAGCCGTGAAATACGGAATCCTTTCTGAAGCACCCAAAGCTTCGGATGTGTTGGCAGATTTCAAATGAGCGGATCGACCGGTACCGCCACGCCAGTGAGCCCAACGAGGGCCAGGGAACGTCGGGTAAGCGACCGGCCGAGCCGAAAAACCTCGCTCGACAACCGCAAATTGATCACCAAGTTGTCATGGCAGCTGTTGGCCATCGCTGGCGTCTTACTTGTTTGGCACCTTATTGCCGCGAGTTCCTTGCTACCGGGCGATGGGCTTCCAGCACCATTTGAAGTTGCAACGGCCATGACAACCCTCTGGGGCACCTCCACCTATTGGATGGCGATCCTTACCACTGTCAGGGTATGGGCCATCGGGTTGGCCATATGCGCGGTCTTCGGCATCCCGCTGGGTCTGTTGATCGGCATGTCGCTGAACGCCACACGCAGTACGCGCTGGGTCATCGACTTTTTTAGGACGATTCCCACGATCGCACTCCTGCCATTGGTGCTCCTACTCTTTGGACCCACCATCAAGATGTCGATCACCATGATTGTCATGTCGGCACTTTGGCCGCTGTTGATCCAGTCGATGGTTGCCGTCAAGCAAGTCGAACCACTGCACAAGTGGGTCGTTCAGGTCTTCCGCATTTCGCGAATGGACCGGGTACGTTTCCTCTGGATTCCAAGCGTCACGTTGCTCGTATCCACCGGTATGCGGTTGGCCGCGACAATTGCCTTGTTGATGACAGTCGGCGCCGAATACATTGGAGGCGCTCCGGGACTGGGCAAGGAACTCATGTCAATGGAACAGGCTTTCCGTCGCCCCGAAGTCTTTGCCTACGCCATCACCGCTGGAGCGATCGGATTGGCTATCAATATGCTCATCGTCTTCGGACAACGCCGAATGCTCTGGTGGCATCCAATTACCCGGGGAGAACGAGCCTAATGAAACTCATCAAGAACGTCGCCTGGGAGCTCTGGCTGCCCGTCCTGTTGATAGTTGTTTGGCTTGTACTGTCTGCCGGAAGCACATCCTTCTACTTCCCTTCGTTGTCCGACATCATGAACAAGTTCGCTGAAATCTGGTTCTTTGACGGAATTGCCACCGACCTGCTGCCGAGTCTGGGAAGAATCTTCATGGGCTTTGGTTTTGCCCTCATCGTTGGTGTGGTCGGTGGTGTGTGCCTCGGAATGTTGCGCCGCACCGAAGAGGCGTTCCGGCCACTGCTGGAATTCTTGCGCTCAACACCAGGTGTAGCTCTCCTTCCCATCGCCACACTGTTCTTGGGCATTGGGCAGGAGATGAAGGTCTTCATGATCGCTCTGGCTTGCATGTGGCCGATCCTGTTGAACACCATTGATGGCGTTCGTTCGGTGGAGCCCGTGTTGCTGCAGGCCGCAAAAAGCTACCAGCTCACGCTGATGGAACGCATTCGATTCATCTACATTCCTAACGCGACGCCTCAAATCTTTGCCGGCGGACGAATTTCATTGGCGATTGCCACGGTCGTCCTGGTAGTGACGGAAATGATTGGATCTCCGGGTGGGATCGGGTACTTTGTCCTCAACTCCCAGAGAAACTTCGACATTCTGAGCATGTGGACCGGCATTGTCATGTTGGGCCTGATGGGCTATGTACTGAACTTCTTATTCCGATTAGCTGAGAATCGCATTCTCCGTTGGCACATCATCAAAAACGCTTAGGAACAAAGACCATGACCAATTCAATCGTCACCCCAAAGTCCGAAAACGCGCAGCATGCGGGAGAGCCGCTTCTTTCGGTGAAGAACCTCGGCCGGTCGTTCGGCTATCACACGGTCCTCGGGAACATCAATGTCGAAGTTCAGGCCGGCGAATTCATGTGCATCGTCGGACCGTCGGGCGCGGGAAAGACCACCCTGTTGCAGTGCCTTTCAGGCCTTTTGGAACCAACGAGCGGAACCGTGTCGTTGAACGGAAAGACCGTGACGGAACCACCTGCCGAGATGGCGATCGTTTTCCAGGACTATTCGCGCTCGCTGATGCCCTGGCTTTCGATCCTGGACAACGTCTCACTACCGTTGCGTTCGAAGGGGTTGGCCAAGGCCGAGATCAAGGCAAAAGCCACCGCAGCCCTTGAAGAAGTTGGGTTGGCCGGCCACCTCCACAAGTTTCCCTGGCAGCTTTCCGGTGGCATGCAGCAGCGTGTGGCCATCGCCCGCGCACTGGCCTATGAGCCGGCCATCGTCCTCATGGATGAGCCGTTCGCTTCCGTGGATGCTCAGACTCGGGCGGATCTCGAGGACCTGACGTTGAAGGTCAAGAAGCACCTGGGCATTACGGTCTTGTTGGTGACCCACGACATCGACGAGGCTGTCTACCTCGCCGACCGGGTGTTGGTGCTCGGTGGCAAGCCAACCGAAGTAGTGGACTTGATCGAAACTAATCTCGGAGACGATCGCGATCAAGTGGGCACGAAGCTTCTTCCTCGCTTCGCCGAACTCCGCGCCAAGGTCTATCAGGAAATCAGGACACAGACCACGGCCTAGGCCACCCAATTGCTTTCAAAGCAAGGTGCGCATCCCTTGGGGTGCGCACCTTCTGCTGTTTCGAGCCGCGGACGGAAGTTCTCGGGTCGGACAACCACTTCATGAGAAAGGCAGGGCACCCGCAAGCGACGGGTGCCCTGCCTTGTACAAAATATCTGATTAAGAGTGCAGCTTGCGGGTGAGCTGGGCGGTCGCCCGTACGAGGAGCGCACCGTGGGTTGTTACGTCAGAGCCCTGCGCTGGACCGGACAAACCTATTGCCGCCACCGCCTTACCGTCGATGACGATGGGCGAAGCCACACAGACCTGACCAAGTGATGCCTCTTCGCGGTCATAGGCCAAACGCGTGGAGCGCACTTCAGCCAATTGGGCGATAAGGCCCGCAGCCGTAGAGAGGGAGTGTCGTGTTCGACGCGGGATTCCAACGGCGGCCACGTTGCGGATGACCTCCGGGGATTCAAATGCCAGCATCGCCTTTCCCAGCGCGGTACATGCCGTCGGGTACCTTCCGCCAATGACCGTTCGTGACGGGTAGCTGCGAAGGCCGACCACTTTGTCTATCATGACGATTTCAGGCCCTTCAAGTACGGCCAAGTGGGTGGTGAGCCCCGTATTGCCGAAAAGTTCTCCCAAGAAGGGAGCCGCGGTTTCCTTCAATCCTTGAGCCTGGCTGTGGACGACTTGGTTTCCCAGCTCAAACAAGCGCACCGAAAGGCTGTAGTTCGACCCAACCTTGGTGACAAGATTCCCCTTGACCAAGTGGGATAGCAATCGGTGCACAGTCGAGGTCGGGATTCCGGCGCGCCTGGATATATCACTGACGCCAAGCGTCGAGTGATCCCCGGTGAAAACATCAAGCAGTTGGAGGGCACGCACCACTGAAGCAGTTCCTCCAATGGAGGCCTGAACGCTTTCCGAAGCGTCGTGCTGCACGGCGTCGCTGATGGTCGCGGTCATGGTGTGTTCCCTTCCGCTCAGACGCTTGGGTTTCCCCCGATAGCGTCTTGAAGAAATTTGATCCGGATTATTTCTGTAGTGCCTAGTTTAGAAAGTGTAGTGATTGGTCTAGAATTAGGCAAGACCTCGAAACCTCGCCATTTGTTACTCGCCACGGTCAAAAACCGTGTGCTGAGAGCCTGACGATGATGGAGCGTCGCGTACGATGCTTGCCAAACCGATGAAGATAAAGGGAGCCTGGCCGATGAATACGAGCCGACGGAATGCGCGTGGTGAGGCAACTCTCCGCTCCATCTTGGCCGAAAGCGTCGGTCTGCTAGGTCGCTACGGATATGCCGGCACAACGATCTCCCGCATCACCAAGGTCACCGGAAAGCCCGCGAGCTCCATTTACTGGTTTTTCCCTACCAAGGACGAACTGTTGGCAGCCGCCCTTGAGGGCACGTATCAGAGCGATGTTGAGAACCTGTCGGCCTGGCCACAATACACATCGGATCTTGGCCTGCGTGAACAACTCGTTCAGATCTTGACCCCGGCATTCACTTCAAGCGAGACCGAGGGACCGGTTCGGCTTGGCATCATGGTCGTCCTGGAAGGCAGTTCTGAAGGTTCAATGGCACGGGAACCTTTCAGGCGCCGTCGGCAGCGCGCTCGAAAGCAGATCCACGAATGGTGGAGTACTGCAAGCAAGGCCTTTGGCGGGAACCAGCACGACGACATTGCCGAAAGAATGGTTCGCCTGACCATCGCATTCCTCGATGGCCACTACATTTCTGATGTCCGATGCGACGATTCGCCCCAAGCACAACGCGGCGAACTAGTGGCAATAGCCCTCTGCCATGCGTTTTACGACCTGCTTGAATCCAGCGACGTGGTGAACCTGCCGCTCAAAAAAGAAACTCGCATCCAGCCGACCGAGCCCTTGGAAGCGATCGACGGCGAGGACAAACTGCTTTCAAGCGCTCGTTCCCTCGTCGCAGAGAGAAGTTACGAAGGCGCTACCTTGGCATTGATCGGTGAGCGCGCCGGCATGCAGCGCAGCTCGATCTATTGGCGTTACAAGGGCAAAGACGAACTGATCCGTGATGCCGTTGCTGAACCCTTTCTGCGGCTTGCCGGCACAACCCTTCCCAGTACACGTACGGATGAAGGCACATTGCTGGTCAACTTGGCCAAATCGATAGCCGACGGGGTCGCGGCATCCATGTCGTCGCCGGACACCGTCAAGGCGGGCTTGCTTCTCAAGCTTCAGCGCCGCGACCCATTGTCGCTTGCGAGCGAGGCGATCCAACGGGGCTTGGTGGCCCAGGAAGCTGAGATGGAGCAATGGCTCGAGGTTGCCATCGCGGATCGGCCGCGGGTCGATCCAGCAATTCTGGCGTGGATGCTCAATGTCCTCAAGGAAGGCTTGATGCTTGGTGTGGCTTTCGGGTACGTCTACGACGTGGAACTTCTGGAAGGTGCCTGTGCATCCATGATCGGCGGGGTCCTTGATGACTTGGCACGGGATCCCGCCGAACCGCACATGCAATAGATGGTGTCGTAGGACCGTTACTCGCCGATCACCGGAAACGTGTCAACAGGACCCGTTTCCAATTCGATCTCGAAGGTATTCATCACGCGACCAACCATCATGTAGAAGCCAATGAGCATCACTAGTTCAACCAGTCGAGAATGATCGTAAGTCCCGGAAATTTGCGCGAACAGCTCGTCTGAGACCGTTGTGGTCGTGACAATCGAATCCGTAAATTCGATCAGCTTATGTTCGAAAGCGGTCAGTTCCGAACGCGCCGATTCCTGCGGGTAATTGGCAACAGCTGCAATCTTTTCCTCCGTAAACCCGTGGCGCAGTGCCACGGCATGGTGCTCGTGGGCCTGATAGGCAGCCCCGGACAGGTGGGCCACCCGTAAGATGACCACTTCGCGGTCCACCGGAGGGAGCGAGCTCCCTTTGCTGAGTGTGTGGCCCAGGGCAAGCACGTTAGGAGCGGCATTCTTGGATTGACCGATGAGCCGGAAGATATTGATCTGCCGGCGACCTGAGAGCGCTCGCAGAGTCGCTTCCGGCGTTTCATCCGGATTCATGTAGGGAATACGTGCCAACGTGGGCTCCTTCAATTCGTGGCGACTCGGCCGTGCCGGTCTCTGATGTTGGAGCCTATGCCCCACGCCCGAGACTCTATGCCTCTTGGCACCGTGGAAATAGGTGCCCTTCCGCCACGCGGGAAGCTTGCCGTGTCCGAACATCAATCTTTCCAGTATCCGGAACGGGGCTGTCACTGACTTAGTGATGCGGAACATACTGATCTCAACGCAAATACAGCGGACGAACATACGCCGGATCCTTTCAGAACCACCACACATGGATTAGGCATATTCCGCAGGACACGGACCTCGGACAAAGGAACCCAGAATGACTACCACTTCATCGACCAACGCTGCGGAATCAATTCAGGAGCAAGGCGATCCCGTAGACGACACCCGCGCATTCCGCCGGGCGTTGGGCCAATTTGCCACTGGCGTCACGGTTATGACCACGACCGTGGGTGAGCGTCAAGTGGGTATGGCAGTGAATTCCTTTGCGGCGGTGTCCCTGGATCCACCACTGGTTTCCTGGTCCATCCGTAACGAGTCCAGAAGCCTCAATGCCTTCGCCCGCGGCGAGCACTTTGCGGTCAATGTACTTGCCGATGATCAGGTTGAAACTTCCGCATTGTTCAGCCGGCCGCAGGAAAACGCGTTCGAAAATGTTTCTTGGAACCCGGGCATCCACGGAGACCCGATCCTGAACGATGCAATCGCCCATTTCGAGTGCACTGTCGAAGCGACCCATGAGGGTGGCGATCACGTGATTATCATCGGCCGGGTCAACAAGTTCACCCGGCTCTCGGGCGCACCCCTTGTCTTCTTCGCCGGCCAATACCGGATCGCCAAAGAGCACCCGCGTGTCGAGCTGACTTCGGCTGCACCATATTCTTCGACATCCGGCAATGGCGATGCATCGCCGCTATTTGTTTCACTGCTCAAATCCACGGAGCAGCGCATGTCCCGACTTTTCAACGAATATCGTGACCAGCTGGGCATCAATATCGCCGGTAGCAGGGTCATCAACTTGCTCGATGACGGAATCACCTCGATCACGGAAATCGCCGACCAGGCACTGCTGGGAGAGTCCGCCGTTGAGGATACCCTGAGCGATTTCAAGACGCGAGGCTGGGTCGGGGAAAGCCCCTCGGGGGATCTTCACCTCACGATCAGCGGTAAATCCATTCGCAGCCAGCTGCTGGAGGCGGCCACGAAATTCAGTACGGAAAAGCTGAGCCAGATCAGTGATTCAGATATTCAGGCAGCTCGCCGGGTTCTGGTCCACCTGTTGACCACCTAGCCGCCCTAGGCACCCGATTCAGGTGCCCACCAGATATTCCCTTTCCATCCATGGCGCGGCAGCTGCCACACCATCCCCAACCCTTAACTTAGGACGGACAATGTCAATGGTCTCCGACTCGGTGCAAACCAAACCTTCATATGATCCCTCGGCTCGCTCCCTTGACTGGAGCACATATCGTGAGCGCGCTCTGGCGGCAGGGCGCGACTACCTTGCGGCAATCGATAATGTTTTGGAGAGTATTGCATCTCGCCGAAACGAATCAGAGACTGCGGGCCGCGTCCCGGACGCAACGGTTGAGGAACTGATCGGCACCGGCCTTTTTAGGGCCTTCACACCGCTTCGGTATGGGGGTCTGGAGATGGACCCTGCCTCCTTCTTCGAAGGCATCATGAAGGTCGCGACCGCAGATAGCTCAGCCGCTTGGATCGCCGGGCAGCTCAACGTTCATGCCTTCGAGATCGCGCTGATGTCCGAAAAGATGCAAGACGAATTCTGGGCCGATGGACCCGACACACGTGCGTCCAGCTCGTACGCGCCGATTGGATCCTACGTGGAGAAGGAAGGCGGGTATGTCCTGGACGGAACGTGGACTTTCTCCAGCGGTGTTGACCACGCACAGTGGGTCATTCTTGGCGGCGGCGACAAGGCGTTTGTCGTACCGATTACTGATGTGGAAATCGATCACTCGAGCTGGGATGTCCAAGGCCTGAAGGGAACGGGCAGCAAGTCCGTCACCCTCAAGGAGGTCTTCGTTCCAAATTACCGGATCCACTTCTTCATCGACACCTACAACGACGAGAACCCTGGGTGGGCAGTGAACAACGTCCCGCTCTACTGGATGTCGTTCACCAGCGTCTTCAATTCGACGCCAACGAATACTGTTATCGGTACTGCCCTTGGCGGCATCGACATCTTCCTTGAACAGTCCAAGGTTCGACTGACCAGACAGGGCACCGGCGCACCAATTGCCCAGAACCCGTTCCTGCATCTCAAGGTCGCCACTGCCCTCACGGCAATTGGCGCAGCGCGGGACCGCCACCTGGCGAACTGGCGCACGTTCTTCGAGATTGCCTGCCGTGGAGAGGAAGCCCCTGCCTTGGAGCGCATGAGGGTTCGCTTCGAAGCGGCTAACGCGAACGCGACATCGTTTGAGTCCTTCGCCGAGCTTTGGCCCATCGCCGGGGCGGCGGCCTCGGCGACGAGCAACCCGCTGCAGATGACGTTCCGGGATCTGATGGCAGCTCGCAACCACGGATCCGCTGGCCGTGAACTTGCTGCCGGCCAGTACATCAAGACCATGTTTGGTTTGGAACCGGCTCCGTTCAAGGACCTGGGCACACTGGCCTATTTCAAGTAAGACGACAAAACATCAGTCATGAAATTGGATCTGCTCTAATTTCAAGAACTACGAACGCAAGGGGTCTGAGTCCGGATGCACTTCGGATTCAGACCTCTTGCGTCGTTAATGCAATTCTTTATTTGTTCCCGAAGATATGGATGGCGCAGCGAAGATACAGACGGTGCAACCCATTGGTCAACCATGACTATCATCGACTGCTCTAGACCGGACCCCTTCACCCGAGTAGGGAATAGCTCTTGTCAGGGTCGAGAAATCCTGTTGCTTCGGCAGATGACGCTGACGATCAGCGCAGCCGCACCGAGTCATGACCATGGCAAAGCTCCAGTATCAAGACTTGAGGATTGAGCGACGGGCCCGAGCAGGTAATTGGCCGCCTCTGAGGCTGGACACTTCTGGAGCACTCGACTCTCAGATTTCGACGCCCCTGGTTGTCTCGCCTCAGCCCGGCCAAGTTCTGCAGGGATCACCGTATCCGTGTGGCCCCAAGAGCTTTGAGAGGTAAGACCTTGGTTGTACACGCACGCGCGAGGGTAGGAAGTTCTCCTCGGTCTTCAGCAAAACTATTGGCACAAGAAAGACTGGTCGTTGTTCTCCCCGAATTGCGGGAGTACAACGACCAGTCACGACTGATCGGAGGGTGGCGCTATCGACTCACGTCAACCGCTCCAATAGCCTGTGATTCGTTGATCTTGCCTTCCTTGTGGCCGGCACACCGACCAAGGAATTCGAGGGCCACGGAGTGGAACTGGGCAGGCTGCTCAAATTGCGGCCAATGGTCACACCCAGTCATTTCCGATAATTCGGAATGAGGCGCCATCTTGGAAATCAAGTAGGCGTTGTCCAGGAACATGTTCTTGGCATCCACCGAGGCAACGACAAGAATCGGCGCCTGCATCCCGGCCCACTGGTCCTGGGCAATGAAATCCGAACCGGAAGTGAATGCCAGCAATCGACCCATCGCTGCCTTCATGCTTTCCTGCTGGTAGATGGCCAGCCGAACGGCAACCAGATCATCAATCAGGTCTTCTTGATTGAGCATGAGTCGGCCCATGGCCGCGGTGACAGTATCCCAGTTTGGCTCCGCGGCAGCTGCACTTCGGCGCCTGCGAACGTCAGCCCCGAATTGCTTTTCTTCCTCGGCATCGACCACGATTCCTGCAGGAGCCATGGCAATCACCGATTCGACACGCGTTTCGTGGTTTACGGCGATCCAGGAAGCGATCCAGGATCCCAGCGAGACGCCGATCAGTGAGGCCTTCTCGACATTCAAGGCATCCATGAATGCAAGAACATGCTTCGCATAGTCAGGGATGTGGTAGTCAAATTCCGGCTTATCCGTGTAACCGCATCCCAGAAGATCAAGACTCAGGACGTGATAATCCTGGGACAGCTCTTCGTAGTTGGCACAGAAGTTTTCAAGGCTTCCGGCCGTTCCATGAAGAAGCACCAGCGTTGGGTTCTGGGGTTTCCCGGCTTCGATGTACCTGGTCCGCACCCCCGCCACGTCGACGTAACCAAGCGTGTGGGCGGTGCGGTTCAGATACGTCCAGACGCTCCGGAAGGCCTTCTTGCCCGCAGTCACGACGCCAGTGCGACTCGGGCAGCCTTGATCTTGGCTGCTTGTTCGGCCATCCATTCGGTGCGTGGACGTGCTTCAGGGTCAAGCGCTACCAGTGCCTCTGTCTGGCGAATGATCTCTTCCGCGCTGTCCTCGAGATTCAGTGGCTCACCCAGGGGCTGCTGTGTGTACCAATCAGAGTGGGTGTAGACCTCGATCATGTTGCCATCCGGGTCATCGATGTAGATGCTCCAGGCGTTGCCGTGGTTCTTGACGACCTGCACGGGGATGCCGGTGATGACAACATGGCGCCAGAAGGCCCGAAGCTCTTCAAGGGTCGGGACGAGGAAGGAGATCTGCGCCGTGGTCGGCGGGGTGTCTGCAGCACGACCCTCGATGAGCGCGAGTTGGTGGTGCTCGGAAGGATCACCGGTCAGGAAGGCTCCACGGCGGCGGGTGGCCGCCTTTCCGGACTTGCCCAAGCCGGAATCACTGACGATCATGCCGAATTCGCGGCAGTAGAACTCGACCATGGCATCGAGGTCCTTACAGAAGATGCCCAAGTGCGCGAGGCGGGGGTTGAACTCGGTCTTGAGCGATGAATCGTTCGTTGCGATCTGCGTCATTTCAATGGTTCCTTTCGAAAGGGACAAAAAC
Organism: Paeniglutamicibacter sp.; assembly: GCF_046714615.1. Classification (NCBI taxonomy): domain Bacteria; kingdom Bacillati; phylum Actinomycetota; class Actinomycetes; order Micrococcales; family Micrococcaceae; genus Paeniglutamicibacter; species Paeniglutamicibacter sp. Next base: position 96,491 of record NZ_JBKKAP010000039.1, on the reverse strand, counting down.
TAGTGAGTTGAGCCGTCGGCGACGGCCAATTGCGGGGTGAGGGTCAGGCATGCGGCCAGTTCGGCCACATCCGCCACGTCTTCAAGGTTTTCGATCAAGTCCAAGGCTCGCTGCGCCTGCTCGGTTGAGAGAGTGCCCTTGAACGTGATGTTGCGCCAGAACTTTTCCACAACGTCTTCGTGGGTCACCGGGTCATCGATCCAGCCAACCGGGTTTTCGCGGAAGTATTCGAACTCGCGGCCGTCCTTAAGGAGCACCACGACACGGCAGGCGTGTGTCTTGCCCGCTGGCAGGTTAGGACGCAGCACCACGCGCGACGTAAGGTCCAGTACACGAGGATCCCGGATGCCCGGCTCGCTGAAGTGCTCTAATTCGGGACGTCCGCGGTACAGGACGTTGGCTACCGAATAGGGAATCGAGAAGAGGAACTTCGGTTGCTGATCGTTGAGGGTCGGCACCTGATTCAGGAAGTGGTCGATTCGATTGGGCAATACGTCCACGAACACCGATTCGACGTCTTCACCATCAAACTGATGTTCTTCCTTCAGCGCCAGAGCACAGTCGATGGCATTGTGGTTTCCATAGCAAGAAGGATGCATCTTGTGTTGTCCACGAACGTAGAAGGTCTCACCCAAGTCGGCCACCAGTGCCGCGGGCTGCGGGTCATCGGCGTAGAGGTGGAAGTAACCCAGCCGACTTTCCAGGGCATCAGTCACGCCGCCAAATCCACCTGCGGAAAGCTGGCAGCTCAGGATGCCGTTGAATGCAGCCATGGCACCGGGCAACTTGAATGATGGAACGCCGTCCCAGATGCCTTGGTAGGAGCCTGCCATGAGGTTCAAGAGGATACCGAAGGCGTTGCGAAGCTGATCATGGTTCAAGCCAAGCAATCGCCCCGCAACCACCGTTGCACCGAATGCATTGGACGTCCCACAGACTTCGAAATCGGCGTTGAAGTTAAAGGTATTGCCCACGGAAATACGGGCCGCGACATCTCCGCCGAGGATAACGGCGGCCAGTAGGTCCCGGCCACTTGCATGGGTGAATTCTCCGACGCTAAGTGCGGTTGGTTCAGTGGTGCTGCCGACGTGGCCGACCATCTTGCCCGCGTTGGATCCCTCCGGCTCGGGGCCACACACCTCGAAGTCGAAGGTGCGGCACTGGAGGGAATTGATCATCGCTGCGTAGGGCAGTGCAAGCTTCTCGTTACTGGCAACGACGGACGCTTGGGGCGCCGAACCAAGGTTGCGGACCACCGCCGCGAAGGCATCGTTGCCGGCCCCGTGGGAACCCGACACTGTGCACCCCAAGGCGTCGATGAGCCGCATTTTTGCGGCCGCAATTACTTCTGCGTCAAAACGCTCGAAGGGGGTATCCAGTGAGTGTTCAACGAGACGGTCAATAATACTTTGTGGCATGTTCATCCTTTTCTTGGCGCGTCCATCCGTTCCCGACATCGAGAGCTTCCGCGTATGGCTCCACAGGCATCGTCCATTTGAAGTGGCTAAGAACAATCCCGTCGGGTGAGATCGACATCACTAACCCTAGGCTTGGGGGTGAAACTGAAATAGGTGCTATCCCGGTATTCGGAAACTCCCAAACGCAAACGATTGCCGAACCGAGGCCCTGCGTGACCGGATCAATCTCCCATAAATGAGAAGCATTCGCGTCGAACTTCATGGCGAATTCAGTATTGCCAGTTGGCTTGGTGAAAGTTTGTGGACCTATGGAAATGCGCATACGAAGCCTCGAGCCGAGTGTCATGGCAAGGACTCTCGGATCGATTGGTCGTGCCGCCCCGGCCGGCCTCCCGTGACCCCTCAGCAAAGATGCTGCGCATTTGCGGTCAGATTCCCTGGGAACACCCTTGAACGGACCGCAATGGGATCTTGCCGGTGCCCCGCCCCTCGAAAAACAACGACTTCTGGGAGCGAGGTGGCCGTGCAACATGCACACGGCAAAATCGGTTCCAGGAAACACGAACAGGCTGCTGAAAAGACAACAATGTCCGCGGCAGACGCCTAAAGGCGCCTGCCGCGGACATTGCCCTCCAACGGGTCGAAACCGCCGGCGATTGGACCTTGTCAACGATCCAGAGCAGGAATCGTCCGGGTAATTCTCCTGGCTACGAGGCTCGCGTCGCCTCTGCCCCTACCGCCGATATTGCGGGTTCGGGTCGGTCACCGTCCAGATCCAGCTTATGCGATTCCTTGGTGAGGAAAATGGCGAGCGCGCTGATCACGCAGATCGAGGCGACCATAACGGAAACCCATACCGGGTTGCCGTGGCCAACCGTCAGCAGCGTCGCGGCCAGCAACGGGGCCAGCCCTGCGCCCAGCGTCGAGGCCAGCTGGTAACCCAGCGAGGCGCCGGTGTACCGCGAGGTCGTGCCAAACATTTCGGAGATGAATGCCGCCAGCGGCCCGTACATCGAGGCCTGGATCAGCGGGTTGCCGATCAGGAAGGCGGCAAGCACCCATCCCATGTCCCCGGTGGCCAGCATCTGGAAGAGCGGGTAGGCCATGAGCGCGGCGGCCAGCGCACCGCTGATCATGACGGGGCGGCGGCCCACCCGGTCCGAGAGTGCGGCGAAGAGCGGGATGGTGAAGATGTGAAGGAACGAGCCGATGCCGTGGACCATCAGGACGGAGGTGCGGTCGGCTCCGCCGCCCACCGCCAGGGTGATGGCGAAGGTGGCCAGCAGACCCTGGATGACGAATGCCCCGGCCCCGCCGAACGCGGCCAACAGGACGTTCTTGGGGTAGTGGCGCAGCACCTCGAAGAGCGGCACCGAGGGCTTCTTGGCACCCGTTGCCGACTTGCGCTCCGCTGCCGCGGCGGCCTGTGCAGCGGCAAAGACGGGAGATTCCTGGATGCGCAACCGGATGAACATTCCCAGCCCGACCAGGACGGCGCTGAGCAGGAACGGGATGCGCCAGCCCCAGGCCAGGAAGCTTTCCTCCGGCATGGTGGAGCAGGCGGTCATGATGAGCGTGGCCAGGAGTGCGCCGGAGGGGCCACCCATGTTGGTGACGCTGGCGGAGAAACCGCGGCGGCGCTTGGTGGAGTGTTCCAGGCTCATCAGCGCGGCACCGCCCCATTCGCCGCCCACGGCGATGCCCTGGATCACGCGCAGGAACACCAGGATGATCGGCGCGGCGATGCCGATCTGGTTGTACGTGGGAATCAAGCCAATGAGGGTGGAGGCCACTCCCATGAGCGTCATGGTGATCACCAGCATGGACTTGCGGCCCACACGGTCCCCGAAGTGGCCGAAGATGATGCCGCCCAAGGGGCGGGCGAGGTATCCCGCGGCCAGGGTTCCGAAGGATGCGATGGTGCCCACCATCGGGTCAAGGTTTGCAAAGAACACCTGGCCGAAGACCAGTGAGGCGGCAATGCCGTAGAGCAGGAAATCGTAGAACTCGACGACGCTGCCGAGGTAACTGGAAAACAGGACGCGGCGCATTTGCCGTGGATCATGTGACGCGGATTGGGAGACCGATGAATGCTTGGTCATGATTGCTGCTTCTCTCAGGAGGAGGGGTGAGATCGCCTAACGGCTTATGGGCTGGAGTACGTGTGATTCCGTCACTGGGGGAACGTCGGGTGACGGACGATGGAACGGGATGATATCCAAGTCGCTGGGAACGAACAGCTCCCCGGCAAAGGTTTCCTTCGCCTGGGCCCAGACTTCCGGATCCGCGGTTCCCGGCACCAAGTGGTGCAGGGCCAGGCGCGCGGCTCCGGCACGTGTGGCCAGTTCGCCGGCTTGCCGGGCCGAAGTGTGGGACTTGCGATGGTGTTCCATTCCGGCCTCGGCTGCCTGCGGCGATTCGTGTGCATAGCCCCGGCGCACCCAGTCGAAGTCGATGGCCTCGTGCATGAGCAGATCCGTGCCCCGCGCCAGGCGCATCAGGTTCTCGGTGGGCGCGGTGTCACCGGAAATCGTAACCGAGCCGTCGGCGGTGTCGAAGCGGAATGCGAAGGCCGGAGCCACCGGAGGATGTTCCACCAGGATGGCAGTCACCCTCACGTTTTCGTCTTCATGGATGAGGAACGGTTCCATGGCCGGGGTCGGGTTGGCATTCGGGTGGTAGCCGAGGTCCTTGGGCAGTTCGATGTCCTGCACTGTGAACTTCTCGTGCGGAGAAGGACGCAGGGTGTCGAATATCCGATCATTCAGGTCGGTGGCGTATGCGTTGACCAGGTGCTTGAACATGCCTTCCACCCCGGGGGTCGGATCGCCCCCGCCGACGGCTTCGGGATCTTGGCCGGAAACGTGGGTGGAGACCGGTGGCAACATGCCGCGGTTTCCTGGACCGAAGATCTTGACCGGCTCGGCGCCCTGCGCAGCCAGGGCCAGCGTCCCGAACACGGTCATGGACGCGAGGTCGACGGTGTGGTCGGAGTGCATGTGGGTGATGAAAATGCCCTTGAGGGAACCGAGCTCGATGCCGGCAAGCATGAGTTGGCGGCCCACTCCGTGGCCGCAGTCGACCAGGTAGGCGGATCCGTTGACCACGACGGCGGTGGCGATGCCCTGGCGTTCGCCGGCACCTTCACCGGTCCACCAGCGCGGACCGCCCGCCGTGCCAAGGGCCACCACATATGGACCGGAATGCTTGCTCATGTCTTGTTGTCCTTTGGAGAGAATCATGCGTGAGGCCGCTCACTTGCTTCCCTCAACTGTGCGCCAGGCCATATCCTTTGTAAAACACATGTTGCGCGCAATCTACCTAAGGAAAACTTGTGAATGAGGTGACCCTCAGGCAACTGCGATATTTGGTCGTCGTAGCCCAGACCGGATCGCTGGCGGCAGCGGCGGAGGAGCTATTTGTCTCGCAGACGGCGGTATCGCTGGCGCTGACCCAACTTGAAGCGGCACTCGGCGCCCCGCTGGCAATTCGGCGCAAGTCCAAGGGGTCGGTGCTCACGCCTGCGGGCGAGAGCGTGGCGGCCCGGGCGCGCAGGATCCTGCGACAAACGGCTGAGCTCGGCAGCGTGGTTGGCGAGCTCCAGGGGGACCTGAGCGGGGCGTTGCGCGTGGGGTGCTATCGAGCCTACTCATCACGCATCATTCCCGAAATGATCCAGTATTTCGCAGAGAACCATCCGAACGTCGATGTCGCTTTCGACGAGGGGTCTTCGACCGAACTGCAGGAAAAAATGTTGGACGGCACGCTCGACGCCTGCTTCATACTCCGCGGCCATGTCGTCTCACATAGTGCATTTGAGGCGATCGCCCCGGTCGTGCCCAAGGTCCTGCTCTCCGCGGACCATCCGCTGGCGCTCCAGGAGAAGATTTCCTTTACCGACCTCGCCGGTCTGCCGGCGGTGCTCTCGGACGTGAAACCTGCAGGAACGCTGGTTGAGGCCATGATCCGGTCCATGGGGTTTGAGCCGGATGTGCGATGGAGGTCCTCGAGTACGGAAACCATCCGGTCCTTGGTTGGCCGAGGCCTGGCCTACTCGGTGCTGCTGAGCATCTGGCCCGGGCCTCTAAGCCAGGAGGGCCTCCCCCTGGTGCTCAAGGAAATTGTCGAGCCGGTTCCGGAAAACGCCTTCGGGTTGGCCTACCCGGCGGGGCTTGAACCGACCCGAAAGATCAGTGAGCTATTGGCATTCGGGCGGGAGAAGTTCGGCATCTTTTAGCTAGGCAGGGGAAAACGCTGCCCATGGACGACCCCACGGCCATCGTTTCGCATCCGAGCAGGCTTCTTGATGATCCGGAAAGAGCGAGCTCGCGGCGCCCCTTGTCAGCTGGCCAATGCCCTCCGACATCGTGCCGCCACCCGGCACGGTGCCTGTTGCCCGCGTTGGGCACCGGCAATGATGGACGCATGCCTTCCCAGTCCTGCCCGCCCGCTGCCGATCTTGCCGGCACGGGCGTTGTGGTCACCGGCGCATGCTTGTCTCTTCACTCGGCGCCGTGCGCCTAGTCAGTAGCTAGACACCGCCTTTCGCCACCTTCCGCCACGAATTTCCGGAGATCCCACAGCCATGCTTGCAGCCGTCGCCCACGCCCAGAACCCCAACGACCCGCTTGCCTGCCTCGAACTGCGCGAGGTCCCCACACCGGTTCCGCCGGCAGGTTGGACCCGCGTCAAGGTCAAGGCCTCGTCGCTGAACATGCATGATGTGTGGACCTTGCGCGGGGTCGGGCATGATCCCAAGAACATCCCCATCATCCTGGGTTGCGACGTTGCTGGGGTCACCGACGACGGCCGGGAGGTCATCATCTACCCGGTGATCGCCGACCCGGATGCCGGCAACGGGGACGAGACCCTGGACCCCAACCGCGCCCTGCTCTCCGAGGCCCACGACGGCGGCTTCGCCGAATACATCGTGGTGCCCGACCGCTGCGTGATTCCCAAGCCCGAGCAACTCTCCTTCGCGGAGGCTGCCTGCCTGCCCGTGGCCTGGTCGACCGCCTACCGCATGCTATTCACCCAGGGTCAGCTCAAGGCCGGGGACCGGGTGCTGGTCCAGGGCGCCGGCGGCGGGGTGGCTTCCGCGGCGATAGCGTTGGCCGCCGCCGCCGGCGCCACGGTCTACGCGACCAGCCGCACCGAGGAAAAGCGCGCATTGGCCCTGGAGCTCGGCGCGCACCAGGCGTTCGAATCCGGTGCCAGGCTGCCCGAGCGCGTGGACCTGGTCATCGAGACCGTCGGCGAGGCCACCTGGGGACACTCCATGCGCTGCCTGCGTCCTGGCGGAACCATCGTGATCGCCGGAACGACCTCCGGCACCAGCCCGGAGGCCGACCTGGGCCGCATCTTCTACCAGCAGCTGCGCGTGCTCGGTTCCACCGGATCCACCCGCCACGAAATGGTCGCGATGCTGCGCATGCTGGCCACCACGGGCCTGCGTCCGCGCATCGACAGAGTGTTGCCCCTGGAGCGCATCCACGAGGGGTTCGCGGCGATGATGGCCGGGGAAACCAACGGCAAGATCGTCATCACCGTCGCCTGAGTCCCGGGCACTGTGCCATGATCAAGAACGTGAACGAGCCAACAACCGCGCCCTCTGCCTCCACGTCCCGAACTGCCGGATCCCAGACCCTGGCCCGCGGGCTCGAGGTGTTGCGCCTGGTGGCGGGCACCCCGGCGGGGCTGGGCATCAACGAGGTCGCCGAGCACGCCGGCATCCACCGCACCGGCGCCTACCGGCTGCTCAACACGCTCTGCGACGCCCAGCTGCTCCACCGCGGTGCGGATGGCCGCTACCGCGGCGCCGCGGGGCTGCTCTCCCTTTCCGCCTCGGCCTACCACTCGCTGCTGGCGGCCGCCGAGCCGGTGCTCCGCCGCTACGCCGATGAGCTGGGCGCCACCCTGGCCCTGATCGTGCGCGAGGGCGACGAGGCCATCGCCCTGCGGGTCACCGCACCGACCTCCGGCACCTATCACGTGTCATTCGCCGAAGCTTCGCGGCACCCGCTGGACCTCGGCGCTGCGGGGCACGCGATACTGGCCAGCGAAGCGGCGCGCGCCGGGGAGGATCCCCGCGTCACCGCCGCCCGCACCAAGGGATATGCGCAGACGTTCGGCGAGGTCGAGCCCGGCATGCACGGCCTGGCCGTGCCGCTTGACCGCGGCATCTGCGGCGTCCCCGCCTGCCTGAACCTGATCACCGTGCGCCGGGACCAGGCCACCTCCGCCGTCGCGGCATTGCAGCAGGCCGCCCGCGCGCTCGAGGCCTCGCTGGCATAGTCCCTCCCCCGTGCGGGGTGCCGGACGCGCCAAGGTCGTGCCAACAGATGGCACACTGACTTTGACGTGCATCACAACGACTGGTGAACTAGTTCTCACTAGTTGTGCAGATACCGAATAGGTTGTGCACTATTTACACACGGAAAGTTTGATGTGGCCATGAACAGCATCCCCGCCAGCGAAGTCCTGATCATCGGAGCCGGTCCCGCCGGCCTCATGCTCGCCAACATCCTGGGGATGTACGGCCGCAGCGTCACGGTGCTCGAAGCCCGCGACGAGCTCATCGACTACCCGCGCGGCGTGGGCCTTGACGACGAGTCGCTGCGCACCATCCAGACCGTGGGCCTGGTTGACACCGTGTTGCCGCACACCGCCCCGCAGCACATCATGCGCCTGGTCAACGGCTCCGGCAAGACCATCATGATCAACAACCCGCAGACCCAGGAATTCGGCTGGGACCGCAAGCATGCCTTCATCCAGCCCGAGGTCGACAAGGCCCTGTATGAGGGCCTGGCCCGGTACTCAAACATCAACGTGCACTTCGGCCACCAGGTGGAGGACGTCATCGAGGACGAATCCGGCGTCACCGCCATCGCCCGCGTCACCAACGCCGACGGCACCGAAACCGAGACCCGTTTTTCGGCGCAGTACCTGGTGGGCTGCGAGGGCGGCAAGTCCCCGACCCGCAAGCGCATGGGCGTGAGCTTCGAGGGAGATTCGCCATCCACCCGCTGGCTCGTTGTTGATGTCGACAACGACCCGCTGGGCACCCCGAACGTCTTTTTGGGCGCCGACCCCAAGCGCCCTTACGTCTCCATCGGCCTGCCCCACGCGGTCCGCCGCTGGGAATTCATGCTCCACGACGACGAGGACGAATCGGTGGTCACCTCGAAGGAGTGGGTCGCCGAGATGCTCAAGGACCACGTCCCTGACCCCCACAACCTTTCCTACATCCGCCGCCGCGTCTTCACCCACCACGGTCGCGTGGCGGGATCCTTCCGCAAGGGCCGCCAGCTGATCGCCGGGGACGCCGCGCACCTGATGCCGGTGTGGATGGGCCAGGGCTGGAACTCCGGAATGCGCGATGCCACCAACCTGGGCTGGAAGCTCACCAGCGTGCTGACCGGCACCGCCGGCGATGACATCCTCGACACCTACACCTCCGAGCGCAAGGACCATGCCAAGGCCATGGTCGATTTGTCCATGACGCTGGGCTCGGTCATCAAGCTCACCAACCCGCTGGCGGTGGCAGCGCGCGATGCTGCCTCCTCGGTGCTCAACCTCTTCCCCTCGGCCAAGAGCTACTTCTCCGACATGCGCTTCAAGCCCATGCCGCGCTACACCGTGGGCGTGCTGGCGGACCCCACCACCCAGGCAACCGGCAACGCCGCAGCGAAACTCACCAGCAAGTTGATCCCGGTACTCACCGCCAACAACAAGGTCTCCCCGGTCGGCGTGCAGTTCCCGCAGCCTCGGGTGAACTCGAGGCTCGGCGAAAACCAGCTGCTTGATGACGTCATCGGCAACTGGTGGACCGTCCTGGTCTGGGGAAACAGCCCCAAGGACGTGCTCCCGGTGCACTCTCTCAAGGCCCTTGAGGCGCTCGGTGCCAAGTTGGTAGCCATCGTTCCCGAAACCCAGCGCGCATGGGCCACCGAACACATGGACAAGGACGTTTTGGTGCTCGGCGATCACACCGGCACGGTGAAGAAGTGGTTCAACGAGCGCCCGACGCCGATGATCTTCCTGCGCCCGGACCGCTTCGTCGCCGGGGCCTGCCTGCACCAGCACGGTCCTGCCACGCTACAGGCCATTCTTGATTCCATGGGCAGTGCAGCCGAGCATTCCCCGGCCAAGCCGCAGGACGCGGCCCTGGCACTGTAGATTCGGCGCGCAAACGAACAACAACGACAGGCACGGTCCCTGCACCCGTTCAACCGGATGCGGGGACCGTGCCTGCTTGTATCTCGCCTTGACTGCCCTGCCCTGCGTGCGGAACCTAACCCGCTGCGCCTGGGCTGGATGCAGCATGGGCAACAGCCGGCTGGTCATCGAACACCGGGGCCAGCTTCCGGCCGGCCGCGTGCAGGATCCGCTGCGTCGTTTCCTTCTCCGCCGCCGCGACGGCTGCCGCCGGAGGACCGGGCACCCAGGTCCACCGGTTCCGCTCCGCCAGCTCGCGCAGGTTCGTCCGGTTCCGTTCATGGAGGGCGGTGGGCTCGGCCGGGAAGCTTCCGAGCACCAATACGCCGTCGGCAAAGCCGCGTGAGACCGCGGCTTCCAGGGTCAGCGCCGTGTGGTTCAACGTGCCCAGATCCGGACGCGTGACCACCACCAAACGCGCTCCAAGCGCGCGGGCCATGTCGGCGATGGTTTCCCCTGTAAGCGTCAGGGACACCAACAGTCCGCCGGCACCCTCGACGATGACGACCCCGTGCTCCAGCGCCAGTCCTTGGACGCGTCGCACGTGGTCCGCCAGGGTGGGCAGTGCCTCGGCTGCGGCAATCCCGCCGGCGTGCAGGGCAGCGTCCACCGGCGCCATGGGATCGGCCAGCCGGGCGCCTTCTTCCAAGGTCAGTGCCGGCGAATTCCCGAGCCAGTCGCCGATCGAGTGCACATCCCCGCCCTGCCCGGGTTCCACACCGGTTTGGGTCGGCTTGTAAATGGCCACTCGTGCACCCGTCCCCAGGGCGCAGGCGGCCAAGGCTGCCGTGACAACCGTCTTGCCGACGTCGGTGTCGGTCCCGGTGACCACGAGGATCATGCCGCTGCCCCCGCCATGGCCGGGGAAGTCCATACGGTCCGAGGTGCCTGGAAGGAGAGCAGGTGCATCCAGTCAGGTTCCTCGCCGGCCGGCTCGAGGCCCGGCAAGGCGCGGGCCGCGGCACTCAGCACCACCTCGGTTTCCATCCGCGCCAGCCCCGCGCCCAGACAGCGGTGAATCCCGAAGCCGAAGGCCAGCGAGTCGTCGTCCTCCTCCCCCAGGACCCCGCCGGAGAGCATGAGCACCAATTGCTCCCCTTTGGCAAAGTGTTCCCCGTCCAGTTCGGTGTCCGCGGCGACCTCTCGGCGCCAGGTCGGTACCGAGGAGGCCTGCGCCAGCACCTGGCTCACCAGATCCGCCGTGGATTCTGCTTCGGTGCACTGGGCCCAGCGGCCTTCGTGCAGGGCGGTGCGCAGCGTGGTCTGGATGAGCATCGCGGTGGTTTCCTGTCCGGCAATGGTCAGGAAGTATCCCAGCGAGCGGATCCTCGCCGGGTCGACCCCGGAGTGGTGCAACGCGGCATAGAGGTTCCCGTCGTCGCGGGCCACGGACTCGGCCACGGAGGCATCGAGCCAGGCATGGAATTGCGCGGCGCTTGCAGCAAGTTCCACCTGGCGTTGTGCGTCGGGCCAGCCCCAGAAGAGTTCCAGCGAATCCTGGCTCCAGCGCTTCAGCTCTTCGGCGGGCGGGATCGGGACCCCGGTGAGCCGCTGCATGACCTCCGGCGGGATCACTGCTGCCAGATGGTGTGCCAGATCGATGTGCTCGCCGCTGCGGTATTGCTCCGCAAGCTCCGCGCAGATCCCGTCCACCCGCTGACTGATGGGCTCGGCCTGCGCTGCCACCTTCGCGGGGCTGAAGAACCTGGCCACCACCCTGCGGACAGCGAGGTGCTCGGATCCACTGGCGCTTGCAAGCACCGGCGGAAGGGAGAACTTCGCCGAGGCCAGGATGCGCAGGGCGGCAGGTTCCAGGTCGATGGCGGTGTCCAGGGCATTGGCCGGGGTGAAGTCCTCGGGGCGCAGCAGGATCCGGCGCACCAAGTTGGGGTCCTCGATGCTGCGGTAGCGGCGGTTGACCTCTTCCGGGTAGGCATCGGGCAGCGGTCCGGCCAGCGGCGCCAGCTCGGCGAGCCTTGCGCGCGTAGCGGCAAAAGGACAACTCATGATTCTTCCTCCAGTATGGTCCGGGCAATGGTGTGCAGGGCGGCGAGCAAGTCAGTGGGGTCGTGGTCGGCGTGCGCGGTGATCCGCAACCGCGACACCCCGTCGGGAACGCTCGGTGGCCTGAAACATGCAACGGCAATGCCGCGGGCGCGCAGGGATGCGGCTGCCCGAACTGCCGAGGGTGCGTCCGGCATCATGACCGAATGCACAGCTCCCGCACCTTGCTCGATGCGTGGTCGCAGCCGCGGATCGGCGGCCAGGGTTTCGTGTATCAGGGAGGCGTTGGCCGCCAGCCGGCCCAGGCATGCGGCGTCGGCCAGTCCCAGCGCGGCAAGGGAGGCTCCCGCGGCGGCCGGGGCCAGCGCGGTGTCAAAGAGAAAGGTGCGAGAGGTATTGACCAGGTGCTCGCGCAGCGCGCCGGCCTGCCCGCCGCCCAGCAGCACCGCGCCGCCCTGGGCACCCAGGGCCTTGGAAAGCGTGGCGGTGGCCAGCACGTGGGAGCAGTCGGCCAGCCCTGCAGCGCGCACCGCCGAGCCTTGTGCCGTGGCGGCCAGCGAGTGGGCCTCGTCGATGACCAGCAATGCCTGGTGGCGGGCGCAAAGTTCGGCTGCGGCCGCCAGCGGGGCGGCATCGCCAAGCACCGAATAGACCGATTCGAGGACCACTGCCACGCGCGGGGCGCCGGTGGCGGAGTCGCGGTTCGCCTCCAGCAGCCGCTCAAGATCCGCGAGGTCGTTGTGCGCGGCCGTGGCCACCTTGGCGCCGGATAGGCGGGCGCCGTCGATCAGACTGGCGTGTGCGTGGGCGTCAAGGATGAAGAGGCTGCCCGGTCCGCCGAGGCCCTGCAGCAGACCCAGGTTCGCGGTGTACCCGCTGGAATAGACCAGGGCCGAGGCCCTGCCGGTGTAGCGGCACAGGGCGACCTCGAGCTCGCGGTGCACCGACAGGGTGCCGGTGGCAACGCGGCTGGCAGCGGCCCCTGCCCCGTAGCGGTGAACGGCGTCCGCGGCTGCGGCCCGCACCTCCGGGTGGCCACTGAGCCCGAGGTAGTCGTTGGAGGCCAGGTCCATGAGCAGCTCGCGGTTGCTTTCCACGCGGTGCAGCCCGCGGGCGGAACGCACCCGCGCCCTGTCCCCCAGCCACCGTTCCCATGCGGGCGCCGGAGCCGTGGTTGGCGTATGGGCGGCGAACTTCCGGCTAGTCTCCATGGACTTCTCCCACCGCCTCGACCAGGGCGCAGCCCAGGATCCCCAGGTCCCGGGCGGTGGCGACGTAGGGCGGCATGACGTAGACCAGGTCGCGGAAGGGCCGGACCCAGGCCCCGCGGCGCACCGCGGCTTCGGTCAGCTCGGCCACACGCACCGGTTCGGAGAGCTGGATGACGCCGACGCCTCCCAGCACGCGGACCTCCTTCACGCAGGACAAGGCACGCGCGGGAGCCAGGGCCTTGCGCAGCCCGGCTTCCAGCGCCGAGACCTGGGATCGCCAGGGGGCGGAGGATGAGCGCGGATCGCCGTCGCCGGTGAGCAGCCGAAGCGAGGCGTTGGCCACGGCGCAGGCCAGCGGGTTGCCCATGAACGTGGGTCCGTGCAGCAGGGCTTGGCCGGCATCACCCAGCGCCCGCGCCACCGCCGGAGTGCACAACATCGCCGCCAGGGACAGGTAGCCGCCGGTCAACGCCTTGCCCACGCACATCACGTCGGGATCCACCTGTGCCCACTCGCTGGCAAAGAGCTCGCCGGTGCGTCCGAACCCGGTCGCGATCTCGTCAACGATCAGCAGCAGGTCGTGTTCGTCGGCGATCTCGCGCAGGATGCGCAGCGCCCTTGGCGCGTAGACGTACATGCCCCCGGCGCCCTGCAGGATCGGTTCGCAGATGATGCCGGCAATCTCCTCGGCGTGTGCGGCGGCGATGCTTCTGGCCGCTTCCTCCCATGCGGCCAGCTCGGTCGCGTCTGACTCCCAGTGCCCGGCGGAGTCGAGTCGGGCGGCCGGAGGGCGTGGCAGGAAGACCTGTTCGCGGCCCATCGGTGCGAAGGCCGCGTGCATGCCGTCCACCGGATCGCACACGCCCATCGCCGCAAAGGTGTCCCCGTGGTAGCCGCCGCGCAGGGCCAGGAAGCGCTGGCGCGTGCCGTGCCCGCGGGCATGCTGGTATTGCAGGGCGAGCTTGAGCGCCACCTCCACGGAGATGGATCCGGAGTCGGCCAGGAACACGTGGCCCAGCTGCCCGGGGGCCATGGCCACGAGCCGTTCGGCCAGTTCCACCGCCGGGGAGTGGGTGAGCCCGCCGAACATGACGTGGCTGAAGCTGTCGATTTGGGCGTGCGCCGCGGCATCCAACGCCGGGTGGCGGTACCCGTGCACCATCGACCACCAGGACGCCATCCCGTCGATGACCTCGTGGGTGCCCGATTCGCCGCCGAGTGAAAGCCTGACGCCGTGGGCCGCTTCCACCGCATAGTGCGCTCCGGCGTCCAGGGAGGCGTAGGGGTGCCAGAGCAATCCCGCGTCCCGGGCGAGCAGGTCCTGCCCACGCGTCACGAGGCCGGCTGCGGCACTCATGCGTTGGGGGTCTCGTCGGTCCCGGCACCGCGGCGGCGCAACACCGGCTCGCCGCCGTGGGCCGGGCCGCAGCCCAGCGAGGCTCCGGCCCCGCAGCCGGATCCGCAGGAGCTGCCGCAGCCCTGGGCCTCGCTCGGTGCGGGGGCCTCGCCGGCCCGGTGGCGCAGGCGTGCAGCCAGCTCGGCCGGATCGATGTCCTCCTGTCCGAGCACCACGTATCCGGCATCGGAGATCATTTCCAGGTCCCGCCGCGCGTCCTGGCCCTCACTGGTGAGGTAGTCGCCCAGGAACAGCGAGTTTGCCACGGCCAGGGCCGTGGATTGCAGGGAACGCAGGTGCATTTCGCGGCCGCCGGCCATGCGCAGCTCGGCCGCGGGCGCGGCCAGTCGGACCAGGGCCAGGATGCGCAGGCACGCCATCGGGGTCAGGTGCCAGGTCCCGGCCAGCGGGGTCCCGTCGAAGGGCATCAGGAAGTTCACCGGGATCGAGTCAGCATCCAGCTCGCGCAGGGCGAAGACGGCCTCGACGAGCTGTTCCCGGGTCTCGCCCATGCCCACGATGAGCCCGGAACACGGGGAAAGCCCGGCGTCCTTGGCCTGGCCGACGGTGTCGACGCGCTCGGCGAAGGTGTGGGTGGAACAGATCTCCGGGTACAGGGATTCTGCGGTGTTCAGGTTGTGGTTGTAGGCGTCTGCCCCGGCCGCGGCGAGTCGTTCGGCCTGGCCTGCCTTGAGGATCCCCAGGCAGGCGCAGACCTCGATGTCCGGGTGCTCGTCCTTGAGCTGTCCGATCATGGTTGCCACGCGGTCCACGTCGCGATCGCTCGGGCCCTTCCCTGAAGCAACCATGCACACGCGCGATGCGCCGCCGGCAATGCCGAGCCCGGCCTGGTGCACCGCTTCGTTGGGCTTGAGCCACGTGTACTTCAGGATCTCCGCCTTGGACCCGAGTCGCTGGGAGCAGTAGGTGCAGTCCTCGGGACAGAGCCCTGACTTGAGGTTCACGAGGTAGTTGACCTTGACGGTGTTGCCGAAGTGCTTGCGTCGCAGCGTCCCCGCCGCGGACACCAGGGCCAAGGTGCCTTCATCGGGGGTGTTCAGGATGTCAAGCGCCTCTAGGGCGGTGAGCCGGTGCCCGGCGGAGACTCGCGCTGCGAGTTCGGCGACGTCGAGAACCCCCGCAGAATCCTTGGTGTGGTCGGCTTCCTGGGGGCGGTCGACGATGTTCGTGCTTGCGTGGATCGTGGTCATGGAGATCGATGGCCTTCCGGTGGGGCGCGGTGCCCGGCACCCCGCAAGGAGGAACTGAACACCGTTCAATGGATTCAAGGTTCACCGTACACCCGGGATTGAACACTGTTCAATAATTTCCCGCTCATGTCCTCGTACGGCCGCCCTCCACCGACACGTACCAAGGCGGCACAAATCCACCTAAACAAAAAAGGTCGCCGGCCCGCACCCCCCAGGGGCATGGACCGGCGACCTTTTCGCGCCTTGGCGCAGCGGCGTCCCTAGACGGCCGGGGTTTCGGGGTAGAGCAGCAGCTCCCCGTCCCTGACCTCGATCTTGTGGGTGCGCGCACCCACGGTGGCCGGAAGGCAGAGCGCCTCGCCGGACTTGAGGCAGAACTTGGCCGCGTGGACCGGGCACTCGACCTCGGTGCCCTCGATCCAGCCGTCAGCCAGCGAAGCCGTCTCGTGCGTGCATTCGTCGTTGATGGCGTAGAAGTTGCCATCCTCGGCGTGGAACACCGCAATGTCGTCCTTGGTTCCATTGTCCTCGGACGGAATGACGATGGCTTCGCCTTCGTCGATGCTGTCGACGGAACCGATATTAATGGCCTCGCTCATGAGGGTGCCTCCTTGAATCTCCCGCCGCCGCTGCGCGAACCGCGAGGGAGGTGGTAATAAGAAAATCGTGTGGTTCCATCATCTCTTGCTTTTACCTCGCGCCCAACCAACGGACTTTATCGGGTCCGCTTGGGCCCACGATCCGACCCCTTGTCCAATGTGATTGATTCAACAAATATCGTCGAATAGCGACCAAAAATTATTTACAAAACACCGGATTCGACGCTCGATGTTGACCAGTCGATCGGAGGCAAATCGATCGTAAATTGATTTTCATCAAATCGTCGATTTGACGATGTCGAAACGCCGATCCTGATGCGGAATTACGCGGGTTCGAACACTAAAACTACGTCCAAGTTTGGCTGGAAATCGCCGAAGAATTGTTATCTTTCCGCGCCGGGCTGTTACCGTGGATGGCCTAAGTCTCATCCGTTTGCGCGAGGCTCACCAGCCGAATGCAACGGCCAAGTGAACAAGAATGCACAAATCGTGGTGCCGGATATCCCGCGCAACACGTGGATGGAATGACGCATGAATTCAACAACAGGACCGCCTTCACCGGCCCTACGTGTCACCAATGCCTTCAAGGTATTTGGGCGCAAACCGCACGAAGCGGTGAAGGCCCTCAAGGACGGGCAATCACGCAAGGACGTCGCCCCCATGGGCACCGCAGCCGTCATTGATGCCTCGTTTGAGGTCAAGCCAGGCGAGATCTTCGTGGTCATGGGATTGTCCGGTTCCGGCAAGTCGACATTGATCCGCATGCTCAACGGACTGCTGCCCATGACCAGCGGCTCGGTCCACGTCGGGGACACCGACATCAGCAAGATCTCCGGCAAGCGCCTGCGCCAGGTACGGCAAAAGAGCGTATCCATGGTCTTCCAGCACTTTGCCCTGTTGCCGCACCGCACCGTGTTGGAAAACGCCGCCTACGCACTGGAGATCCAGGGCGTAGGCAAGATGAAGCGCACCGAGCAGGCCACAAAAATGCTTGAAACCGTCGGGCTGACCGGCTGGGGAGACAAATACCCCGGACAGCTCTCCGGCGGCATGCAGCAACGTGTCGGGTTGGCCAGGGCATTGTGCTCGGAAACCGACATCCTGCTCATGGACGAGGCATTTTCCGCACTTGACCCGTTGATCCGCCGCGACATGCAGGAGCAGCTCGCCTCCCTGCAAGCCGACCTTGGCAAGACGATCATCTTCATCACCCACGACTTGAACGAAGCCATGTTCCTCGGGGACCGCATTGCGGTGATGCGCGACGGGGAAATCGTTCAGATCGGCACCCCCGATGAAATCCTCACGAACCCGGCCAACGAGTACGTGGCGTCGTTCGTCCGCGACGTGGACCGCACTCGCGTGCTGACCGCCGGCAGCGTCATGGAGAACCCGCGCGCCGTGGTCAGCATCAGCGGAGGCGCACGCGCCGCCCTGCTGACGATGCGTGAGCAGCAGAGCTCCGGCGCCTTTGTCATCGACCGCCACCGCAACTTCCGCGGCATCGTCACCGACCGCGAGGTCATGGCCCTGATCGACCGCGGAGGCTCGGACCTGACGGAGATCCTGGCACGAGCCGACGATGCGGTTGCCGCCGAAACCGCGCTCAACGACCTGTTCGGCCGGTCCGTGGAAAGCAACACTCCCCTGCCTGTCGTCGACGAGAAGGGCCGGCTGGTTGGCGCGGTTGCACGCGCAACGCTGCTGGCGGCCCTGGGCAACGTCCCCTCAACGACCGATGCAATCCAGATCGTGGTCCCGGGACAGAGCGCGGGAAACGACGACGGCAGCCAACAACCGGAAATTTTCGCCCAGGACCCATCGGGTGAAAAGGGAGGCACTCTCTAATGGCCAACGACTTATTCAGGATTCCCGTCGGCAAATGGGCGGAGAGCGCCCTTGACTGGGTCATCGACAACCTCGGTGTCTTCTTCGACGGCGTCAAGGCCTTCTTCGGGCAGTTCTACGAAGGACTCGACTGGGTCCTCACCACCCCTCCGTTCTGGGCCATCATCATCGTGCTCGCCGGCCTGGCTTTCTGGCTCAAGGGCTGGAAACTGGCCCTGGGCAGCATCGTCGGGTTCCTGCTGATCTACGGCATGAACCAATGGGAAAACGCCATGCACTCTCTGGCCTTGGTGCTGGTGGCATCCGTGGTCGCGGTTATCATCTCGGTCCCGCTGGGCATCGCCGCTGCCAAGTCCAGCGCGGTCTCCAGTGTCGTGAAGCCCGTGATGGACTTCCTGCAGACCATGCCTGCCTTCGTGTACCTGATTCCCGTGCTGCTGTTGCTGGGCATCGGGCCGGTCCCCGGCATCGTGGCCACGATCATCTTTGCCCTGGCGCCTGGCGCCCGCTTCACCGAACTGGGCATCCGGTCCGTGGACAGCGAAGTCGTCGAGGCCGGGCAGGCCTTCGGCGCCTCGCCCCTGCGCATCCTGCGCCAAATCCAGATCCCCCTGGCCATGCCCACCATCATGGCCGGCATCAACCAGATCATCATGCTCTCGCTCTCCATGGTTGTCATCGCCGGCATGGTCGGCGCCGGCGGGCTCGGCGGGGCCGTCTACGAGGCACTTACCGGTCTGAACACCCCGCTGGGCGTGGAATCCGGTCTCGCCGTCGTCATCCTCGCGATCTTCCTTGATCGCGTCACCGCCTCGCTCAGCAGGTCCAAGAAGCACGCTGCAGCGTAACAACTCCCCCATTAGCGGCCCCGCACCCTGGGGCCGTCGAGAAAGGCACGAATCATGAGGAAAAAACTCGCATCACTGATGGCCGTGGCTGCGGCCTCGACGTTGGCGTTGACCGCTTGCGGTTCCGACAGCGGGGCCGCTGCCGGCCCGGAGAACGGCGACAAGAAGGAGCTCACCGTCGGCGTCTTCGCCGGTTGGGACGAAGGCCTTGCCGTGTCGCACTTGTGGGAGCGCATCCTGGCCAAGAAGGGCTACGACGTGACGCTCACAAGCGCCGATGTCGCACCGGTCTTCTCCGGCATTTCCACCGGCGACTTCGACATGGCCATGGACGTATGGCTGCCGGAAACCCACGCCACCCAGGCCGAAAAGTACGGTGACAAGATCGTCGAACTGGGGACCTGGACCGAGAACGCCAAGCTGACCGTTGCCGTAAACAAGGACGCAGACATCGAGTCCCTGGACGAGCTTGCGGGCAAGGCTGACATGTTCGGCAACCGCATTGTGGGCATCGACCCGGGCGCCGGGCTGACCAAGGCAATGAACGACCGCGTCATCCCGCAGTACGGCCTGGAGAAGATGGATTTCGTGACTTCTTCCACCCCGGCCATGTTGACCGAGTTGAAGAAGGCCACGGGTGCCGGCGACGACATCCTGGTGACCCTGTGGCGTCCGCACTGGGCCTACGACGCCTTCGATATCAAGGACCTCAAGGATCCCAAGGGCACGCTGGGCGACGCCGAGCACATCAGCACCTATGGCAGCCTCACCTTCAAGGAAGACTTCCCCACCCTCGCCGGCTGGATGAAGGACTTCAAGATCGATGACGAGCACCTCTTCTCCCTGGAAAACGCCATGTTCAACGGCGCCGACACCCAGGAATACGCCCCGATCGTGGACCAGTGGATCTCCGAAAACCAGGAATGGGTCGATTCGCTGACGGCCGCGAAGAAGTAGCACCCCCATCTAGCGGCCCGGATTTTCCGGGGTCACCGGCAAGTCCTGCGGTGATTCCGGAAGACCTGGGCCGTTTTTGTGGCCATGGGCAAACGCTTCCGTCCACCGATCGATGCGCTCTAGACTCGGGCCATGAAGGCTCGTGGGCCCGCGGCCGGCCCCGACGTGGATCGCCGCACCGTCCTTGCCTGGGGCGGCGCCCTGGGCCTGGCGACCCTGGCTGCGTGTTCCTCCCCGGAGGTCCCCCTCGCCACGGCGACGCCCACTCCGACGCCCACCGGCACCGACCCCCGGCTGACCCTCAAGGCATCGGGCCTCGACACGCCCTGGTCAATGGTTGCCTGCAAAGACGGTAGCCACCTCATCTCCGAACGGGACACCGCCAGGATCATGAGACTCGCCCCCGACGGCAGGCTCACTCCCCTGGCCCATCTGCCGCAGGTGGTTCCGGGCGGCGAGGCCGGCCTGCTGGGACTGGAGATCTTCACCGAACCCGGTGGGGCCGAGTGGCTCTACGCCTACATGGGCACTGAGAGTGACAACCGGGTGGTGCGCTTCGCGCTGCAAGATGCCGGGCTGGGGCCCGCCCAAGACATCCTGACCGGCATTCCCCGTGCCGGCATCCACAACGGCGGGCGCATCAAGCTAGGCCCCGACGGCCTGCTCTATATCGGCACCGGCGATGCCACAGACCGGCAGGCGGCCCAGGACACGGCTCGCCTCAACGGCAAGGTCCTGCGGATCCAGCTCGAGGGCGGCATCCCGATGGACAATCCCTTTGCCGGTTCGCCGGTGTATTCCTACGGGCACCGGAACGTGCAGGGACTCGGCTGGGATTCGACAGGTCGACTGTGGATCAGCGAGCTGGGTCCAGAGAAGAACGACGAGGTGAACCTGATCCGTGCGGGAGGCAACTACGGGTGGCCCCAGGTCACCGGGGTGGCGAACGATCCGGGATTCGTGGACCCGATCCATGTGTGGGCGAAGACCTCAGAGGCCTCGCCCAGCGCGCTGGCGATTGCCGGTGACACGGCTTATGTGGCGTGCCTGCGCGGCGAACGGCTCTGGGTGTTGCCTCTTCCGAAGGGAACGCCCCCGACCGGCGGCGCGCTCCACGGTGCCCGCGAGTTGCTGACGGGCCAGCAGGGACGGTTGCGGGATGCGCTGGTGGTGGGCAGGGAATTGTGGGTGGCCACCAACGAGGGGGCGGATTCGAGGATCTTCGCCCTGCCGCTTGCGGCCGAAGATTAGTCCCATTGGGCAATGATGCCCAGGACCTGGCTCAGGAGAAAGCCTGCCAGCAGGGACGCGGCCGTCCAATAGAGGAAGCGCACGTTTGAGCGCGGCTTTTCCAGTTGCCAGGATCCGGTCTTGTCGTCCCGGTAGTAGACCAGCGCCTCGCCCTCGGGAACGCGCGGGTGTTCGAGCACCAATAGCTCGCTGCGGACGGTGCCGTCCGCGGTGTGGAAGACCAGGCATTCCTGCCCCTCGAGCACGGCGATCTCATAACCGGCGGTCTTCCATTCCGCATCCCGGCGGCGTTCGGCCAGGGCAAAGGCATAGAATCCGGCCGCGGCAATGAGCGCCACCCACCCTATGAGGTCGAGTGCGGGGCCCAGGCTGGTCAGCAGGTCTTGCACGCTCTCATCTTATGGTCTCCGGCTGCCTCTCACCGCATCCGGGTCCGCGCGTGACCGAGGAGGATTCAGCGGGTGACCGAGGAGGATTCAGCGGGTGACCGAGGAGGACTCAGCGGGTGAATGACCCGAGCACCTCGTTCAGCGCCTCCGTCGACGAGGGGTGCGTGAAGATTGAATCGCGCAGCGCGGCCGAGGGGACTCCCTGGCGCATGGCCAGGGCGACCAAATTGATGACCTCCTGGGAATCCACGTGCATGAGGGCCGCGCCCAGGACCCGGTCGGAGTCTGCGTCGACCACGACCTTGATGATGCCACGCGCATCACCCACGATCTTGGGTCGGGGCATCGCGGCAATCTCGGCAACCTTCTTGACGGCGACCTTGATCCGCAGCCCCTGGGCTCGGGCCGTCTCCTCGCTGAGCCCGACGCGGGCCAGAGGCGGGGTGGTGAAGATGGTGTGGGGAACCGCGACGCGGTCCGCAGTGGAACGCTTGCCGGTTCCCAGGATCGCGTCGGCGACGATGCGGTTGTCGTCAAGGGACACGTAGGTGAATTGCGGCCCGCCGTTCACGTCCCCCATCGCGTACACGCCCTCGGCCGTGGTGGACAGGCGTTCGTCGACCTTGACGGCTCCGGTTGCGGTGAGCTCGATGCCCGCCGCTTCCAGGTTCAGCCCGCCGGTGGCGGGGGTGCGCCCGAGGGCAATGAGCACCGCGTCGGCCTCGATTTCGTGCATCTGCCCTCCTTGGTTGTAGCTCACCTTCGCGGAGTCGGCATCTTGCCTGATGCGCTGCACGCTGGCGCCCACACGGACCTCGACCCCCACGTCGGCAAGGGCACTGAGCACCTCGGCGGCAACGTCTTCGTCCTCCTTTTTCAGCGCCCGTGCCCCGCGGTCCAGCACGGTGACCTTCGAGCCGAAGTGCGCAAACATCGAGGCGAATTCGGTTCCGACGTATCCACCGCCGACCACCACCAGGGATCTGGGAAGCGGTGCGTGTTGCAGCGTGGTGGAGTCGTGGATCCGCCCGCCGATGCGCGCGCCGTCGAGGTCCGGGATCGCGGGTACCGCACCGGTGTTGATGATGATCCGGCGGGCACCCAGCTCGAGGGTTTCCGCCCCCGCCTCGATCCTGATGCGTCGCGGGCCGATAAAGCTTGCCCGGCCAGTGATGGTCATGACCGCATCCAGGCCGTCGAGCATGGAGAAATTCTTGGCCCGCATCATGGCGGTGAGCTTGTCGCGGCGCTGGACCGCGGTGTCGAAGTATTCATGGTCGAAGCCGGTATCGGCGCGGACTTCGGCATCATGGATCAGCGCCTTGGTGGGAACACATCCGATGTTGATGCACGTGCCGCCATACATCTCCGCCGAGGCCTCGATGATTGCCACACGTTGCCCGGCACGGGCCATGTTTCCGGCAAGCGTTTTTCCGCCCTTGCCCCAGCCAATCACAATGAGATCGAGTTCGTCTTCCATCGGGGCACCCTCGGTTTCTGGAAATATCGCGTTGACTACGCCCGAGTCTGGTCCGCCAAGGCACGAACGGTCAAGGAAAACCGGCACCGGTCGGGTCCAACTCGTTCAAACGCTGGACCCAAGTCGTTGAAACGCTGCCCCTATTTGACGATCTTGATGAAGCCATAGACGCCGCGTTCGGCATCGATCATGGCATGGGGCTACAGGGAGAAACCCCGCGGCAGGACCGAATGAACTGTGAGCCCGACAGAGGCGGCGTGGCAGTGGGGCAACTGGCCGCAGGCCGGATGCACCTGTGGTCGCCGGCTGGCTTCCGGCTGTCAATGGCGTAATAATGCGTGGGTTCGACCTCTCACGGTCGAACCCACGCATTTTTTCATGCCGGTTGGCACCGTCGGCACTCAATCATCGGTGGCGCCGGGGCTTACTGCTCGGGGCTGCCGGGCCCGTCAATGTTGACCATCCAGTCAACTCCGAACTTGTCGGTCAGCATGCCGAACCAGTCGCCCCACGGCGCCTGGGCCAGCGGCTCGCCGATCTTGGCGCCTTCGCTGAGCTTTTCCCAGTACCCGGTCATTTCTTCCTTGTCGTCACCGCTGAGGGTGACGGAAATGGCGGTGCCGCCCTTCCACTCCATGTCGGCAGGGGTGTCGGCCGCCATCAGGTTCAAGCCATTGGGTGCACGCAGGTGCCCGTGCATGATCTTGTTGTCGTCATCGGAATTATCGGTCTTGGCGAACTCGAAGTCCGCGAAGGGGCGCAAATCCAGCTCACCGCCGAAGACCGTCTGGTAGAACTCGAGCGCGGGACGCGCCGTGTCGCGAAAGCTGATGTACGGGTTGAGAATCGTGCCCATGGTGTTCTCCATCGTTTGGCGGGGTTCAACAATTAGCAATTCTGCCCGTCACAAGTGGTTACGTGAAGCCCTCGGGCCGATTGTTTTGTCCTGAATTCGCTGAGCGCTCAAACCGGCACAAACCGCCGCATTGACCACATTCGCAGCAGACGCGATCGGCGCCATGGACACGATTGGGGCAGTAGAGCAACTCGTGACCAAAGTGGCGGTCGTGCGGGAATGGCAAACGCGCCGTCGCGAACACTTCGAAACGGCGCATCACCACTAAAATGATTCCCATGACTTCACCGTTCTCCGATTCCCGCCCCGACCCGGGACCGGCAGCAGACCCCGGAACCCTTGATCCACTGATCGAAGACGTGGAAAAAGAGTTTTCGATCATGGTCGTCAAGGCGCGCCAGGCCATTCGCAAGCGCGCCGCAGCCATCCATCCGGAACTTCAGCCGCTGGGCTACAAGGTGCTCTCCATCCTTGCGCGCGAGCACGCCCAGCAGCAGATCATCCTGGCCGAGGAACTCCAGGTGGACAAGGCCACCATGAGCCGGATGATCAAATGGCTCGAGGCCAAGAACCTGGTCACCCGCGTCCCGGATCCGAACGACGGCCGGGCCATGCTGGTCAGCATCACCGACACCGCACGTGCCGGATACCTTGCCTCTAGCGCGGCGTCGCGCCAATTGTTGAGGAACCGGCTGATTTCATGGGACCCCGAGGAAATCAAGCGCTTCGCCGACCTGCTTTCGAAGCTCAACGCCAATGATGCCCCGCGACGCGAGAGCTAACCTCCGCACGAAACCGGCCATCGGCCCCCGGCCCTTCACGTGGAGGGCCGGGGCCGATGTCGCAGCAGGCGTAGTTGAACCACCGGCGTTTGCCGCGTCTCATGACAACCGCTCCTCTCGAATGCCGTCATCTCCCGGGCGAGCGCGACTTGACGGGGGCCTTCCAGCATCGAAATCTCCCGAGTCAGACAACGCAGTTACTTCGCCGAACAAATCCAAACACTTCGAACCATTCGCCAATTTGGCAATATTCGGCACCTTGACAGGCACTTGTTCGATATATGGGCGATTGATCGTGAAGATTTGTTAAGTGCCCGCGTTGCGCGGGCACCATGAAATCGACAACACTCGTACACAGAATCACGAGCTCCTGCCACTCACGACCCTGGTCGGCCGGACAGCAACCCTCTTCGTCATAGCGGGGTGCTCCAGGTGAAGATTCGGCGCCGCCCAACAGGAGCGGCGTAAGTATGGCGTCGTGCAAGCGCATGCGCCAGCCACGAAAGGATCGTTTCCCATGTCCGAAACCCTGATCGATAGCACCCTTGATTCGGTTCGCGCCGAGAGGCTGACCGCCGCGGGCACCGCCTGGGGTGAGCGCATTGCCGCCAACACCGCCAGCGCGGCGCTGACCTTCAAGGCCAGCGGAGTGTCCACCGGTTCGGTGTCCAGCGAAATCACCGCCGGCAACCACCGCTTCATTGTCGACGAGCCCGAGGCACTGGCCGGGGACGACGCCGCGGCAAGCCCGGTCGAGTTTGCGCTCGGTGCACTCATTTCCTGCCAGATCGTGGTCTACCGCCTGTACGCGCACCAGCTGGGCATCAAGATCGACTCGCTGGAAATCAACGCCGATGCAGACCTGGATGTTCGCGGCCTCTTCGGCGTCGAGGAGACCGTTCGTCCAGGCTTCGGCGAGGTGCGCCTGACGGTCAAGATCGAGGGCCCGGAGACGCGCGAGCGCTACGAGGAACTGCAGGCAACCGTCGACGAGCACTGCCCGGTGCTGGACATCTTCACCAACCCGACTCCTGTCAGCGTCGAGCTGGTCACCGCCGGCTAGCGCCACCATGAACCGATCGTGGGTCGATGCCGTTCGAGGGGAACGGCATCGACCCACGATTTTTTGTTTCCCGGGAGACGGGGGCTCCCTCTATCCCTTGATCGAGGTGATCTCGTTGGGAACTTCTGGCAGGGTCACGCTCCGTGAGACCTTGCCGGTCTTCAGGTCCACGAAGTGCAACTCCTTGGTAGCCGGTTCGGTGACATAGGCGGTATCCCCTGAGACGTGCACCGTCGGGCGCGGCTGCTGCCAATCGATCGGTTCTTCCCAGGCGCCGACCACGGCAATGGCCTTCTTTTCCTTCCCGTTCTTCACGTCGTAGACATGCAGCTTGCCGTCGGTCCCCAGCAACAGCGCGTCCCCGCCGGCACTGCGGGCCAAGGAGCGGAACGAATAGCTGTAGTCGATGTTGATGAGCTTGAGGGTATTGGTGGCGGTGTCCGTCAGCGAGAAGGTTTGCGGGCGTTCAAGCTCGGCGTCCTTGTCCCTCTTGTAGTCCCCGAGCACCACTGACGAGGCCTCGGAGCCGGCCTGGTTTCCGATGCGGCCGTATGCATCCGGTGCTTCGAGCTTGGAAATCTTCTCGTCCTTGATGACCAGGATGCCGTCCTCGCAGCCGACCACCATGGCCTCGTCCTTGGCAACAGCCTCGCCATGGACACCCGGGCACTGCTTGGATTCGGCCACTGTGGTGCGCCGGTGCTTGGCATCCGTGGCGGAGAGCAGCTTCACCGCGTTGACCGCCTCCGAGGTTCCGTCGGTGACCAGCAATTTCCCGTCCGAGAGCTGCACCGCCACCCCGTGGTGGGCTTCGGGCAGCGCCACGTCGTCGGTGCGCGGAAGTTCCTTGTTGTCCAACTTGGTGGATTCGAAGATGTTGATCTTGCCGGTGGCGTCGTCGAAGAGTGCGGTGTGGCCGGCGTGGACCACCGCATGCCCGGGCTTCCCGGCCGGGAACACCAGCTCGGTCAGCGCGGGTTCGGCGGTGTAGTGGTGGGCGTGTTCCCCGTGCTTCTCGGACCACGCCCCGGCGTCCAGGACCTGGAATCCCCCGGCGGTCGAGACGAGCACGCGGCGGCCATCTCCTGCGGGGTTGACGCGATTGAATCCTTCAAGCCTGTGGTCCGAGAGGATCGCGCCGTCGCGTGCATTGGCGACCAGCAGTCCCCCGTCGTAGGTGAGCACGAGCCGGGGCGTGGCGGTACCGGCCTCAGCGATCTTGGCACTCGGGCTCCCTGCCGAAGATTCCGGTGCGGGTGCGGCCTGGCCGGGCGCACTGGAGGCGCATCCCGCCAGCAGGGTTCCGGCAGTAATGAGCGCCAGAATGCCGGTTCCCATGTGCAACCTGCGGGTGGTGGCAGCGGCCTGGACGCGGCGCTTGGTAAGTGATTTTTCGTGTGACATGGGAATCACCATAAGTTAAATGAGAATCATTCACAACAAAGGTCGGAGTGCGCGGTCTCGGTTTGCTATTGAGAACGCATCGCATCTAGAGTGGGTGGGTGGTGTCGCCGTCGAGCATGCCCCTGGCCACACAGCATTCCCCTACTCGCCGTAGTCGGTGTCCTTGTAAGGGATCCCGGACTTGTCGTAGGTCGTCCAAATTCCCACCTGGCGGCCGCGATCCAGGCGGCCTGAACGCATGATGGTACCGTCGATCCTGAACCACTCCCAGTCGCCGTGAAATTCCCCATCCAGGGTGAACCCGCGCGCCCACGGGCTGCCGTCCTTGTGGAGCTTTTCAAAGGATTCCAGCTCAGGGGCCCTATCCTCGTCGTGATTGGTCATGGCTTCATGGTGCCACAAATAGCCCGCAGACCCGGCGAGTCCCGGGCCTCCCGCAGGGATATCCGCACCCCAACAACCCTTGGACTCCGCATTACCGCTGGGTAGGATCAGCCGCATGTGTCCCGCCGGGCCACATGGATGGGACCACACCAACTCGTCACCTTTCTTGAGGGAGAAGAACCAACGTGTCCGAGAAACTTCCCTTGCGGCGCAACGCATTGATCGCCGCCGCAGCATTCATGCTCCTGGCTTCAACTGCCATCGCGGCCCCGGCGCAGGCCCTGTCCGCCGACCCGAACTCGCAGGTCCAGGCCAAGAAGCCGGACAACGCACCCACCACGACCATCGAGCTGGTGGG
The DNA here is from genome assembly GCF_046714615.1 of Paeniglutamicibacter sp. Classification (NCBI taxonomy): domain Bacteria; kingdom Bacillati; phylum Actinomycetota; class Actinomycetes; order Micrococcales; family Micrococcaceae; genus Paeniglutamicibacter; species Paeniglutamicibacter sp. Next base: position 68,815 of record NZ_JBKKAP010000039.1, on the reverse strand, counting down.
CATCAACGACTTCCACGGCCGCATCGAGGCCAACGATGCCGAGGCCGGGGCCGCGGTTCTGGCAGGCGCCGTCAAGGACTACAAGGACCGGAACCGCAACACGCTCTTCGTCTCGGCGGGAGACAACATCGGCGCCTCCACGTTCACGTCCTTCTCGCAACAGGACAACCCCACCATCGACGCACTGGTCGCCGCCGGGCTGGACGTCTCCGCGGTGGGCAATCACGAATTCGACCACGGCTTCAACGACCTGGTTGACCGCGTGATCCCGCGCTACGGCGCCGGCGACGCGGCGGTCGGAGCCGACTACGCCCTGGGAGCCAACGTCTATGAGAAGGGAACCAAGAGCCCTGCACTGAAGGAATACGCCCTCAGGAACCTCAACGGCGTCACCGTCGGCATCATCGGCACCGTCACCGACCAAACCGGCACATTGGTCACACCTGCCGGCGTATCGGGGCTCGATTTCGGAAACCAGCTAGAGGCGGCCAACCGGGTGGCATCGCAACTGAGCGACGGGAAGCAGTCCAACGGCGAAGCCGATGTGTTGGTGCTGCTGACCCATGAGGGCTCCTCGAGCAGCAATTGCTCCGCCATCGGATCCGAGGACACCTCCTACGGGGAGCTGGTCCGCGGCGCATCACCGGAAATCGACGCAATCCTTTCGGGGCACACCCATGCGGGCTATTCCTGTTCCTACCCGGTTGAGGGCTGGGCCAAGGACCTCCAGCGCCCCGTGCTGCAGGCCCACCAATACGGCACCACGCTGGACAGCCTGACGGTCACCGTCTCCAAGAAGCACAAGCAGGTCGTCGGACTCGAGGCGCAGCTGGTGTCGCTGACCACCAACGCCAACGACGGGGAGGTGGTTCCCCGCTTCGAGGCGGTGCCGAAGGTCGCCGAAATCGTCGCGGCAGCAACCGCCCAGGCCGAGGTCGTCGTGGCCCAGGAAATCGGGGCCATCAGCGCAGACATCACCCGCGGCGGAACCGAAGGCTCCGACCGAGGCGTCGAGTCCTCGCTGGGCAACCTGGTGGCCGACATGCACCAGTGGGCCACGTCCAACGACACGTTCGGCGGCATTCCCGCGCAGATCGCCTTCATGAATCCCGGCGGCCTGCGCGCGGACCTGCACTTCGGGACCGATGGGACCGTCACGTACAAGGATGCCGCTTCGGTCCAGCCGTTTGGCAACACGCTGTTCACCATGGACCTGAACGGCGCCCAGATCAAGTCGGTGCTCGAGGAGCAGTGGCAACCGGACGGGTCCAGCCGCCCCAAGCTCCATCTGGGGATCTCCGAGGGCTTCGGCCACACCTATGACCCGAACGCTGCGCGCGGCGAGCACATCCTGTCGTTGAGATACCAGGGCGAGCCGATCGCCGACGACGCGGTATTCCGCATAGTCACCAACTCGTTCCTGGCCGCGGGCGGAGACAACTTCTCCGCCTTCACCCAGGGCAGCAACGTGGCAGATTCCGGCCAGATCGATCTGGTGGCGGCCATCGAGTATTTCCGGGCCCACTCGATGGTGGACCCGGCCCCCTTGGGACGGGCTCAAACAGCCCAGTAATCGGCACATCAACAGCGACCTTCCGCCTCAAAGGTGGAAGGTCGCTGTTTCATGTTGCGATTAACCCTCTCGGACTTCATTCGAGTCCCAGGAACGCGGGGCCGCGGGAGAAGACCAAACCCGCTATCCACTGCCCATGGGACGCATCGCACCGATCGCGGGCCGTCGCTGCCCAAGCCCGTCGAAGATGCATCCCACATGGCCCGGATTCAGTCTTTATGACAATTTCACGTCATAATGGGCAGTGTCGTTTTGGGATCTGGAGCCATCAAACTGCGGCTCGATCCGACACCCAGGGGTCAAGTCGACCCCGGATCAACGACTGCGGCATGGTCTTGATCCTGTTAGCCCATCAAGCTGGAAGCCATCCGTGCATCAGAAACGCTGTGTCTTGGGACATGCAAGAATAAGGTCATTCATTCAAATGTCTACGGCTCACGACACCGGATTCGCGCCACATAGTGTCCTGCGTTATGGTCGGCCGCCCTCGGAAGCACCATGTCGGACCATCTTTACCCCGGACGGCAAGGGTAGTGAAGCGCCGGCGCGACATCGGGGCCAGATGGACCGCCGCACCGCAATTGTGAGCCAGCTCGCATCAACACCCCTGGGTGGTGTTGCATGACACCCATGAGCACAACTTCCGTAGAACTTGAACCCGAATCCGTGGCACAGCCCGGAACCGCCAAAACGGTCGGGACCGGCATCGACCCCCATAAGCCGGACAACGAACTCAAGCGCGGGCTAAGCAGCCGACACCTGCAGATGATCGCCATCGGCGGCGCGATTGGCACGGGGCTCTTCGTCGCCTCGGGCGGCACGATTTCCCAGGCGGGCCCCGGCGGCGCGCTGGTCGCCTACGCGCTGGTTGGCTTGATGGTGTTCCTGCTGATGCAGTCCCTGGGCGAGATGGCGGCCAAGATCCCCGTGGCCGGTTCCTTCCAGACCTTCGCCACACGCTTTGTCTCCCCCTCCTTCGGGTTCGCGATCGGCTGGAACTACTGGTTCAACTGGGCCATCACCGTGGCTGCGGAGCTGGTCGCCGCCGGGATCATCATGGACTTCTGGCTGCCCGGCGTTCCCGGCTGGATCTGGGCCGGAATATTCCTGGTCGTGTTGACCGGACTCAATGCGCTCTCGGCCAAGGCCTTCGGCGAAAGCGAGTTCTGGCTCTCGCTGATCAAGGTCGCCGCCGTGGTGCTGTTCCTGATCGCCGGCGTGCTCATGATCGTCGGCATCCTCGGGGACAGTTCCCCCGGGCTCAGCAACTGGCAGGACCGCGAGGATGTCTTCCATGGTGGTTGGGTTTCGATCATCTCCGTCTTCATGATCGCCGGATTCTCCTTCCAGGGCACCGAGTTGGTTGGCGTGGCCGCCGGCGAGGCAAAGAATCCCCGACGCGAAGTGCCCCGGGCAATCCGCAACGTCTTTTGGCGCATCATGATCTTCTACATCGGTGCCATCTTCATCATCGGTTGCCTGATCCCCTTCGCAGACCCGAGCCTGCTGGCCTCCGGCGAAGCCGACGTGGCTTCCTCCCCGTTCACCCTGGTCTTTGAGCGCGCAGGCATCGCCTTTGCAGCCTCGCTCATGAACGCGGTCATCCTCACCGCAATCCTTTCGGCGGGCAATTCCGGACTGTATGCCTCGACCCGCATGCTTTACTCCATGGCCCACGACGGCAAGGCCCCCAAGATCTTTGGCCGCACCAACTCGCGCGGCGTCCCCATTCCGGCGCTGCTGGCCACCGCCGCGGTGGGACTCTTTGGATTCCTGTCCGCCATCGTCGGCCAGGGTGCCGCCTACGCCTGGCTGCTGAACGTCTCGGGCCTGTGTGGCTTTATCGTCTGGGCCGGGATCGCCATCTCGCACTACCGGTTCAGGCGCGGGTTCCTGGCCCAGGGCAACAAGGTCAGCGACCTGCCCTACCGGGCGTCGTTCTTCCCGATCGGGCCGCTGCTGGCCTTCGCCGTGCTGATCCTGGTGATTGCCGGGCAAAACTACGAGGCGGTGGTTGCCGGGCGCGGCATGGAGGTACTCTCCTCCTACATCGGACTGCCGATCTTCCTGGGCTTGTGGCTCGTCCACCGGTTTGTCACCAAGTCGAAGGTCGTGCCGCTGCTGGAGATGGATCTGGTTGCGCCCCAGGACGTCGAAGACGAGATCGCCTCCAAGGCATAGCCCTGTCGGCGGCCCGCCGGGGAACCTACAGCACGCGCTGCGGGGTTCCCCGGCGATAGCCGCTTGCCACGACACCAAGCCAGAGCTGGATTCCGGCAACCAGAATCAGCAGCAGCAATGGCAGGGTCCAGTCACCGCTGACCGCGTATAAAAGGCCCATGCCGAACGGCCCGCTGGTGGCCACCAGGTACCCGACCGACTGGGCCAAGGTGCTCATCGCGGTAGTTTCCTCGGAGGTGTCCCCGCTGTAGGAGATCACCAGCAGCACCAGGGGGAACACGGAGAACCCGACGCCCATGGCCACCGCACACAGCCACGCCAACGACAGCGGCAGCCACACAAGGCCCGCCAGCCCGGTGGCAACCATGACTGAACACATGATGAAGGCCCCGCGCAGCATGCCGTGCTTGTTGACGAGCCACAGGGAAAGCATGGTTGCAGGGATCGTCACCGCCTGCAGCACCCCGAGGATGATCCCGGCATCCGCCGGCGACATGGACCGCGAAATCAGGACACTCGGCAGCCAGCTCATTATGGCGTAGGCCATGAGCGCCTGGACGGAGAAGAGTCCGGTAATGACCATCCCGCGCCGGGTGCGGATGAGCGCGAGCGGGCTGACGCCCGAACGCGTTGACGCGGAAGCGCTGTCGGAGCGGGCCATGACCATGAACGGCAGGAACGCAAGCACCGCGGCGAGCGCCAGGAAGCTCCAGGTGGCAAGTCCCAGAGTGGGCGAACCGGCGGCCAGCGCCAGGGGGACGCTCAATGCCGAGGCTGCGGTGGCGCCCACCGACATGGTGATCGTGTACATCCCGGTCATCATCGATGTCTTCTCCGCAAAGTTCTCGCGGATGAACGAAGGCATGGCCACGTTGCACAGCGCGATTCCGCACATGGCAGCCACCGTTCCGGCCAGCAAAGCCCAGGTGGTCGGCAACGCCCTGAATGCCAGCCCGGCCGCAAGCACGCACAGGGCCAGCAGAATCGTTCCGGACAGGCCAAGCCTCCGGGACAGCCAGACCGTCGCCATTCCGGCAACGGCAAAAACCAAGGTGGGGATTGAGGGCAGCAGCGCCGTGACGAACGGGCCGTAGCCCAGGAATTCCTGCAGGTCGAGAAAGAGCGGCGAGGCACTGGTGATGCCCGCACGCAGGTTCAGCCCGACCAAGATCACGGCAAGCAGCGACAGAACCATCAATCCACGGGACGCCGACCGTGGCACCGGTGGCGAATTATCGTTGTGAGCTGCCGCGTTTTCGTTCTTGGACATGCTCACAGCGTACTGGGCAAGTTCTTTCGGGAGCCTACGGAGCGGGAACGATTACCCACATCAGGGCACCATTACGGAAATTGCGGGCTTCCCTGCCGTATTCCACGCACGGACAGTTGCGGTCGCGAGACCCAGACCTTCGGCGGGCCATCAGGACGTGCCAACGTCGCGTTACCGTAGGGCCAACACACTAATGACGATGAACAGAAGGCTCAGCCCACCCAAACCTGCAACAGCCGCCCAGGGAACCCCGTTCAGCAGGGGTGATTGGCCGTAGGCCCAATAATAAGGGGAAAAGTTGTGGAGCCACTGCAGGTCTTGGCTCTGGTTTCCCAACGCGTTGAAAACGTAGCCAATCACGGCAATCGCGGTGCCAGCGGCAATGCCAAAGACCTTGCGCCCGGTTAGGGAGCCAGCGGCCAAGGCACCCGTTCCACTCAACAGTGCCAAGAGCGCAAACATGAGGACGCCTGCGAAAACCCTTGGAGTGTCAATTCCCAATTGCGCGGGACCGTTTAGCACCTGAACTACGACAAGCACCAACGCCGCGAGTAGCAAAATTCTGATAGCCAACGCTGCTGCTCGCTCCAGCACCACTTGGGTGCGGGTCGCCCCGTGGGCAAGTGTGAGTTCCAGAAGACCCGCTTCCTCGTCTCCCCCGATTGCGCTGGCTCCCCAGGCAATGGCTGCGATGGACATGAGCAGGAATCCGGTGAGCCCAAAGAACGTCGCCTGGGCGTAGCCGGGGCCGGAGGAAATCTGGTCATAGTTCAGCGCCTTGATCATTTCCTGGGGCAAGGCCGCCACCAGGTCGCTCATCTGCGCGCTTCCGCCAATGCTGGGGTACAACGGCAGGTACATCAACATGACCGCGAGCAGACCAAGCGACCAGCCCAGGGTGGCACGCCATGACTCCGTCAGCGACTTCCGCAGCAAGGGGAAACTTTGGGGTTTCATCGTCTTCCTTCACGTCGTGCAGGAGTTTTGGCCGCCGGTTCCGCCGAGTACATTTTCAGCACGGCTTCCTCCAGGTCGGGTTCCTCAATCACCAGATCGAGGATCTTGGTGCTGGCCAGTACGTGAACCAGCGGTTCGACGGAACCCTCGATGCGGGCCCGTGCCTCGATGACTGCGCCGTAGCTTCCGTCATGCGCTTGGCGGACTTCGAGGTTGTGGATCCCGGGAACCCCGGCGCAGCTGGCACGTGCGCCTTGTAGGTCATCACCTGGAAAGAGCACACGCACGTGGCGAATGGCGCTTTCGCGCAAGTTGTCAACCGTGGAGAGAGTGACGATCGAGCCTTCGCGCAGGATCGCCACCTCATCAGCCGCCTGCTGGATTTGGCTGAGCACATGCGAGGACAGGAACACCGTTTGGCCGTTGTCCTGGGCCTCACGAATGAGAGTCAAGAATTCCTGTTGCATCAGCGGATCCAGGCCACTGGTGGGTTCATCGAGCACCAAGAGTTCCGGCTCGTGCATGAAAGCTTGGACAAGTCCAAGCTTTTGTTTGTTTCCCTTGGAGAGCCGCCGGGCCTGGTTGTCCAAATCGAGGTCCAGGCGTTCAGCCAATGACTCCACCATCCCCGGTTTGACCGGTCCGCTGATCGCCGCGAAGTGTTCCAGGATCCGGCGTCCCGTGGTGCGGCTTTCCAGAATCAGTTCCCCGGGCAGATACCCGATCCGACGCCGCAATGCGGGACCGCCCTGGGTAGGATTCTGCCCAAGGACCTTGAGTGCCCCTGAACTGGGGCGGATGACGTCAAGCAAGCACCGCATGATCGTGGTCTTGCCTGCGCCGTTGGGCCCGATGACGCCAAAGATGCTGCCTTTCGGCACATTGAAGTCGATACCGTGCAGCACCTCGTTGACACCGAATTTCTTGCTGAGACCCGTGATTTCAATGGCACGTTCCACTATCGCTCCCTGGATTTTTCGAAGGCTTCAAAAGCGACCCTTGCTGCATTCAGAAAGCGTTCGTCCGTATACAACGGATGCGTGTAGAGGTCCACCGTGGGGACGCCGATGCGGTTTATTGTGCCGACTCCAAATTCATCGTGCCCGAAGCTTCGCGCCACATGTCGGCCGAGCACCAACATGCCCATGGAGTTGCTGGCCAGCACGACTGCCGTCGCGCGACGGTCCTCGAGATCCCGAATGCTCCCGTTTTTGATGCCGGCAACGAGCATGTCCTCGGTCATGCCGACAAGCGCACCAAAGAATGCATCCCCCAAGGCCGAGTCATCCATGATGGCTTGGCGGATGTAGGCAGTCTCCGCGATGTACGTATCGGGCTTGCTGAGGTATTCACCCATCATTTTCTGCAGGGAGTCGACATCAGCCTTTTCAACGGTTAATTGCGAGCTGATGCCAAGGACATGTCTGTCGCAGGCTTCCCGAAGGCCCGCCTTCGAAGCGAAATGGTGAATGACCAGCCCAGGGCTGATGTGGGCGGCGGAGGCGATATCGCGGATCGTGGTTTGCGCGAACCCGTTGCGGCCAAAGAGCTCGATGGCCGCGTCTCGGATCTTGGATCTCGTGGTGAAATCCTCGCCGTCTATACGCATGTTTAAGATGCTAAACACGCGTTCAGGCTTTTGCAAGAGGCGAAAGTACCAATCTGAGGTGCTGTCGAAACCAACGCCCATCTGCTTTTTTCGCGGGGCATCAGGCTGGGTACCGAGCACTCAATTGGGTGCCCCAATTGGCGAGCTTCCAGCGGCACTGATTCCGCGAACCGCGGCCTAACGAACTGGCGATCCCACAGGAAACCACTGGCGCACTTGCTCCCCGGCCGCTTCGAGGGTGGCCAGCGCCTCAGCCAGATTCAGCCGCGCCATGAGCAGGGCACTCATGGTCAGACCGGCGACAATTCGGGCACGGGCAAGAACCCTCGATTCGGCTTGCATGGGGTCAGTTGCGCGTAGGGCGCCGGCAACGCCATCCCGCAACTCGATCTGATATCCATCGATCAGGAGCCTCAGCGCCTCATCGTTTCCCGCGATGCCCGCCGCTGTGTTCAGCAGCAGGCATCCACGGTTCGTGGTCTGGTCCGCGGTCTTCCCCAAGGCATCGGACAACGACTTCAAGTAGATCGAAATACCCTCGGCTGGGCGCGTTGGGCTGTGCAACAGGTTCAGGCGAGGTCGCAGAATCGTATCCATGTAGTCCTGGATCACTGCATCAAAAAGACCTCGCTTGGAGCCAAAGCCGTGATAAATGCTTGAACGTCCCAGACCCGTAGCCGATTCCAGGTCAGCGATCGATGTGGCATCGAATCCTTTGTCCCAAAAGACGCGGCGAGCATCGCTGAGCGCCTTGCTGGTGTCGAATTCCTGCGTTCTGGCCATGAGACCCGAATCCCCCTGTTTTGTGTAACGGTCGTTCCAGTATATATTGGAACGAGCGTTACACAATCACTCTTTCGACCTAGGGGCACACCAGATGCTGCTGACAACCTTGATTTTCGCCGGCCTTGCCGCTGCGATCCATGTGTATATCTTTGTACTCGAATCCCTGCGCTGGGACCTCCCATCCACCCGCAGGGCCTTTGGGGTCAAAACGGACGCCGAGGCAAGTGCGACCAAGCCACTGGCCTTCAACCAAGGGTTCTACAACTTGTTCCTGGCCGTCATGACGGTTGTGGGCCTGGCCCTCGTACTTGCGTCTTCCACCACGGTCGGAGCGACACTGATCTTCGCCGGCACCGGCTCGATGGTGGCAGCGGGCTTGGTTCTGCTCTTTTCCTCGCCCAAACTTGCTCGCGCAGCGTTCCTCCAGCTCTCTGCGCCCGCCCTGGCCATCATTTTTGGCTTGATTGCCTTTACCCGCTAACTCCCCCCAAATTCCCCCCTGAAACGGAGCCTCGACCTTATGTCAGCTACCACCAGCACGCAGATTCATTTGGCCAGCCGTCCCACCGGATGGCCAACGGACTCGAACTTCTCCATCGTGACGGTGGAAATTCCTGAACTCGCCGCGGGCGAGATCCGGGTGGCCAACGAATTCATTTCCGTCGATCCCTACATGCGAGGTCGCATGAACGATGCCAAGTCCTATGCGGCACCATATGCCCTCAACCAAGTCATGACAGGTGGAGCCGTAGGCCGCGTGGTCGAATCCCGCGCCGAGGGATTCAAGATTGGGGACCCTGTCCTCCACCAGCTTGGGTGGCGCGATGTGGCCCAGGGAGAAGCCAGTCATTTCCGCGTGGTGCGCGACGTTGATGGTCTGCCACTGTCGACCTACCTCGGGATTCTGGGCATGACGGCATTCACGGCGTATGTGGGATTGCTCGAAATCGCCGGGCTCAAGGACGGCGAAACCGTGTTCATTTCTGGTGCAGCGGGTGCCGTGGGCAGCGCAGCAGGTCAAATCGCGCGACTCAAGGGAGCCAAGCGTGTCGTCGGGTCCGCCGGAAGCGCTGCGAAGGTTGAGCTGTTGACCGAAAAGTACGGCTACGACGCCGCCTTCAACTACAAGGATGGGCCTGTCCGCGGGCAGTTGCACGAAGCGGCGCCGGAAGGCATCGACGTGTACTTCGACAATGTGGGCGGGGAACACCTGGAGGCGGCATTGGATGCCCTGAACCCGGGCGGCCGCGGCGCCTTGTGCGGAGCCATCTCCGTCTACAACTCGACGGAGGCCCCGGTGGGTCCGCGAAACATGAGCAACATGGTCACTCGTGGACTAAACCTCAAGGGGTTCACCGTAGGGAACTATGCCGAACATTACCCGGCATTCATGGCCGACATGTCCGACTGGATCACCCAGGGGAAGATCGTCTTCGACGAAACCATCGTCGAGGGCCTGGGCAACGCGGTGGACGGATTCCTGGACCTCATGCGCGGCGCCAACACCGGCAAGATGGTCATCAAGCTCTAACCGTACGGACGAAGCTCAGAGCTGCCGGGATTCCGTGTAGAACCACTCGATGTGTTCGCGCAGGAGCTTGGACGCCAACGATCCGTTGGCGTCCGACACAGCCTTGTGGATTCCGTGGTGTTGGGTGCGAAGGACCTCGGCGATCTTCTGCCAGGCCGCATCGCTGGTCACCGATTCGCTGACATAGTCACTGATCGACAGGCGCAGCGACTCCATCATGGCTTCAATGACGGCGTTTCCGGCCAGCGATGACAACAGCACATGGAATTGGGAGTCGAGGTCATGGAATTCCTCGCGGTCGAGCCCCGGCTCGTCCATGGCCTGAAGCAGTTCGCCGGCACGCCGCAACACTTCCTCGCTGCGCTCGGGATTGCTGGTCAGGTCAGCTGACTCGGCTGCCCACGTTTCGAGCAGGATGCGGGATTCGACGATGTCGGCGACCGGAAGCTGGCGCGATGCGACGTGCAGCCGCAGGGTCGCCGAGAGTCCTATCGCCGGTTCGGAGATGACGACGGCGCCCGAGTTGGGCCCGGACCCGGTGGACGTGCGGACCATGCCCATGGCATCGAGAATGCGGATGGCGTCCCTGACCGATGCCCGGGAGATCCCGTGGGTTTCGGCAAGGGATCGTTCGCCCGGCAATTGGTCACCGATCTTGATCTTCCCGGCCCTCAGGTCGGCCTCGATGCTGCCCAAGACCGTCTCGTAGGCACGGACTGGCTGCGATGTGCGTTCTTTGCTGGTCACGGCTTCATTTTCCCACGGTTCCGGCAATTGATTGGCCACCGTCAACGAGTCGGGGCCGGGGATTTCCGTCCCAGACCCCGGCCCCATGCATCTTCTTCGTTGCTTTGCCGTGTAAGGGGGTGGCGCTACGGGGTCGGCAGCATCCAGCCCAGGATCGGCGTGGACTGCAGGTACACGAGCACGCACAGCACCAGCAACATGCCCACGGACCAGCCGGCAACCTTCTTCAGGATGACCGATTCCTTGCCTTCCATGCCCACGGCGGTGGCGGCAATGGCCAGGTTCTGCGGGGAAATCAGCTTGCCCACCACGCCGCCCGAGGTGTTGGCTGCGACCAGCAGGTTCGGGTCGATCCCGGCGTTGATGCCGGCGGTCTGCTGCAGTTTTGCGAACAGTGCGTTGGCCGAGGTGTCGGACCCGGTGACTGCCGTGCCGATCCAGCCCAGGATCGGGGATAGGAAGGCGAAGAACGCGCCGGTTCCAGCCAGCCAGGTGCCGATGGTGATGGTCTGGCCCGACAGGTTCATGACGTAGGCCAGGGCCAGGACCGAAAGGATCGTGGTCGCCGCCCAGCGCATGTTGTAGATGGTGCGCCCGATTTCCAGGACCGCGTCGGAGACCTTGATCTTGTACTTGCCGCCTGCATCGTTGAGCGAGTAGACAATGGCAACAATCAGGCCGGTGAAGAGCAGCAGGGTCCCGGGGTTCGAAAGCCACTGGAAGTTGTAGATCGTCGAGGAAACGGGGTTGCCCTCGCCGTCGAGCACGTGGCCGTAGAGCATTGGCCACTTGATCTTCACGTCGGTGGAGGCCAGGGCTCCGGGGACGTTCACGCCCAGCTTCCAGAGCTTGGCAACGCCGAAGATGACAATGACCAAAAGGTAGGGGAAGAGTGCCAGGAAGGTGGGGCCGGCCTCCAGCTTCTGCTCGTGCCCGCGATATGCGGTACCCGATCCTGTGTCGGCTTTGCCGCCCTTGCCCGCATGCTGTGCGCCCTGGGCGGCTTCGCCCACCAGAACGCGGGCACGTGCTTCGTCGCGGCCCTTCGGGGTCCAGAACCGCAGGAAGATCACGGCTGCACCCAACCCGGCGAGCGAGGCGACGATGTCGGTGAGTTCGTAGGAGAAGTAGGTGGCACAGAGGAACTGGGCCACGGCAAAGGAACCGCCAATGACCAGGGCCGCGGGCCAGACTTCCTTGACGCCGCGCTTACCGTCAAGGATGAACAGCAGCAGGGTCGGCACGAAGATCGCCAGCAGCGGAGCCTGGTGGCCGACGACGGCGCCGATGTGGTTGGCGTCCAGTCCGGTCAGGCCGGCGGCGGTGGTGATGGGGATGGCCACGGCTCCGAAGGCCACCGGGGCGGTATTGGCTACCAGCACCGCGGCGGCTGCGCGCAGCGGGGCCATGCCGAGGGCCAGCAGCATCGTCGCGGTGATGGCCACCGGTGCGCCGAAGCCCGCCAGCGCCTCAAGCAGGCCGCCGAAGCAGAAGGCGATCAGGATGGACTGGATGCGGATATCGCCGCCTCCGATCACGTCAAAGACGCGACGCAGGTCCTCGAACCGGCCCGAGACGACGGTGACTTGGTAGAGCCAGATTGCCATGATGACGATCCAGACCACCGGGAAGGCACCGAAGACCGCGCCCAGCACCCCCGACATCAAGGCCATGCCCACGGGCATCTTGAAGACAAAGATTGCGACCAGGATGGCAACCAGCAATGAGGTCAGACCGGAGACGTACGCCTTGGCCTTGACGACCGCCAGCATGACGAAGAACGTCAGCAGGGGCAGCAGGGAAATGATGGCGGAAAGCGCAATGCTTCCGGCCAGCGGATCGGTGGTGGGTGTAAAGGTGTCCACTGGGCGTCCTTCGCGGTGGGAGTGGAGCGCGGATAAGGGGGGGGTCTTGATGGACGCCGGTAGACATCCGTGGTCGGACCACTATGGTCGGACCACACCAGCATAACCCAAAACCCGGCCCCGTGGTGAGTGGGGTCACAAAGAACTTTTTGCATCGTCGTCCGGGTGGACGTGGGCCCGATCACGTCCTAGTATGGTCAGACCACATCAATTCCTCGGCTGAATACGCCGGAAGGATCACTGAATGAAAATCGCACTTTTCGCCACCTGCATCGTTGACGCCATGTACCCGCAGACTGCACGCGCCACGGTCAAGATCCTCGAACGGCTGGGCCACGAGGTGGTCTTCCCCTCCGGACAGGCATGCTGCGGCCAGATGCACATCAACTCCGGCTACATGGACGAGGCACTCCCCGTGGTCACCAACCACGTGAAGGCCTTCGAGGCGGAGACCTACGACGTGGCCGTTGCGCCGTCTGGATCCTGCGTCGCCTCCGTCAAGCACCAGCACCCCGTCCTTGCCGAACGCTGTGGCGACGCAGCGTTGAAGGCCCGGGTCGAGGAAGTGGGCGCCAAGACCTATGAACTTTCCCAGCTGCTGGTCGATGTCCTGGGTGTGAGAAACGCCGCCGAACAGCTCGGATCGCACTTCCCGCACAAGGTGACCTATCACCCCTCCTGCCACGGCATGCGCTCGCTGAAACTGGGCGACCGGCAGCTGGACCTGCTCAAGTCCGTGGGCGGCATCGAGGTCGCGGACCTGCCCGAGGCCGACCAATGCTGCGGCTTCGGCGGCACTTTCTCCCTGAAGAACGCGGATGTTTCCTCCGCCATGCTTCAGGACAAGGCCAGGAACATCGAGTCGACCGGCGCCTCGCTGTGCGTCGGCGGAGATGCCTCCTGCCTCATGCACATCGGCGGCGGACTCTCGCGCTCCAAGTCGGATGCGACGACCATGCACTTTGCCGAGATCCTGGCCAGCACCATCGACGAGCCGGTCTCGGTGACCGGCGAAATCCGCGTAGGAAAGGCGGGCGTGCGATGAGCAACGTCTTCATGGGTATGCCTACCCTTCCGGTCTTCGGCGACGGCAACCTCCACATCGAGGAACCTTTCCCGGCCGCCGCGCACCGGGAATTGGGCAAGACCCAGATGCGCGCCAACCTGCGCCACGCCACCCACACCATTCGCGACAAGCGCCTGAAGGTTGTGGCAGAACTTCCCGACTGGGAGGAACTGCGCGATGCCGGCTCGGCCACCAAAAACCTGGTCATGGCCAATCTGCCCGCGCTGCTTCAGGAGTTCGAAACGAACTTCACCGCACGCGGCGGCGTCATCCACTGGGCCCGCGACGCCCACGAGGCCAACCAAATCGTTGCCGACCTGATCAAGGAACAAGGCACGACCGAGGTCGTCAAGGTCAAGTCCATGGCCACCCAGGAAATCGGGCTCAATGAGTACCTCGAGGAACAGGGCATCTCGGCCCTCGAGACCGACCTGGCCGAACTGATCGTCCAGCTGGGCCACGACAAACCCAGCCACATCCTGGTCCCGGCCATCCACAAGAACCGCACCGAGGTGCGCGACATCTTCCTCAAGGAGATGCCGAACGTGGACCCCAACCTCACCGACGAACCGCGCCTGCTGGCCATGGCCGCCCGCGAGCACCTGCGCCGCAAGTTCCTCTCGGCCAAGGTCGCCATTTCCGGCGCCAACTTTGCGCTTGCAGATTCCGGAACCTTGGCTGTGGTCGAATCCGAGGGCAACGGCCGGATGTGCCTCACCCTTCCCGAAACCCTGATCACCGTGATGGGAATCGAGAAGCTGCTGCCCACCAAGGACGACCTCGAGGTCTTCATGCAGCTGCTGCCGCGGTCCTCCACCGGAGAGCGGATGAACCCTTACACCTCGCTGTGGACAGGAGTCACCGAGGGCGACGGACCGCAGAACGTGCACCTGGTACTGCTGGACAACGGACGCACCGCTGCGTTGGCCGACAAGTACGGACGCACTGCACTGAACTGCATCCGCTGCTCGGCCTGCATGAACGTGTGCCCGGTCTACGAGCGCACCGGCGGCCACGCCTACGGCTCCACCTACCCTGGCCCGATCGGCGCAATCCTCACCCCGCTGCTCACCGGCATCAAGTCCGAGGAAAACAGCACACTCCCCTACGCTTCTACACTGTGTGGCGCCTGCTATGACGCCTGCCCGGTGAAGATCAACATCCCGGAAATCCTCGTGCACCTGCGCGGGGAAGACGTGGACTCCAAGCGCGGGGAAAAGAAGCTTCCCTCACAAATGGATCTGATGATGAAGGGCGGGTCATGGGCATTCTCTTCGGGCAAGCACCTGGGCCTGCTGGAAAAGGGCTTGCCGCTGGGCAAGCTCGCGGCCGGACGCGACAAGAAGATCAAGCGCCTTCCCGGAATCGCCGCCGGCTGGACGCAATCCCGCGACATCCCCGCTCCCCCGTCGCAGTCCTTCCGCGACTGGTGGAAGAAGGACCACGAGCCGGTTGCACCCGTCAATGAGCAGGAAGAAGTAAAACGATGAGCGCCAAGGAAGAAATCCTCTCCCGCATCACCTCGGCCCTGCGCGATGCCCCGGCCCCCGGCCCGGTCCCCCGCGAGTACCGCATGGCCTCGGACATGCCGGAGGCTGAGCTCATCGAGCTGCTGGTCGACAGGCTCGAGGACTACAAGGCCCACGTGGATGTCGTGGAATCCGCTGAACTCTCGGCAACGATTGCCGAACGCCTGAAAGATGCCACAAGCTACGTGGTCCCGTACGGCATCGCCGAGGCCTGGCTGGCGGATGCAGCACTGGCCAACGACTCGCGCCGCCGCATCGACGCCCCCGGCGCCGTGCTGAGCGTGACCGAGCTGGATAACACCGGTGCGGTGCTCACTTCCTCGGCAGTGTCCATTGCCGAGTCCGGAACCATCGTGCTGGACGGCAGCGGCGACCAGGGCCGCCGCGCGATTTCCCTGGTGCCCGACCACCACGTGTGCGTGGTCCCGGTATCCAGCATTGTGCGCCTGCTGCCCGAGGCGCTCCCGCGCATGGACATCACCCGCCCACTGACCTGGATCTCCGGTCCCAGCGCCACCAGCGACATCGAGCTCGAGCGCGTCGAGGGCGTACACGGCCCGCGCCAGCTGGACGTCATCATAGTCAAGGGCCTCTAAACTCCGGATACCGGGAGCCGTTCCGCGATGGCCGGCACCGGCGCAGGGGGACGAAAACAACCGCTGAAAATCCGCGACCCCGACACCTACGGATACCCGAGCCGCCAAGAGGTGGCCCCCCACGGTTCGGGGGCCACCTCTTGGCTGTTGTCAGGGCAGGAACTCAGGCTAGTGGCCGCCGATCACTCCCTTCTCGATGGCCTTGGTGACCGCGTCGGCCTCGGCCTGAGTGAGGGTCCCCTCGCCGACAGCCGTATCCAGCTTCGACTTCAACGCAGCGGCCCGTTCGGTTTGGCCAGCCGCATGGAGTTCCTCCAGCGCCGTGGTGACCTTGGATTCCTCGATGCCCAACGACTCCGCCAAGGACTTGGCAAGTGCCCCATCCCGCTGGGAACGTTCGGGCTGCTCGGCGCCCTCGGTGCGCTCGGTCGGCTTGTTGGCCTCCCTGAACGTGTCCAGTGCGTCGCTGAGCTTGCTTTCATCGACGCCCAGCTTCTCGGCCAGGCCGGAGGCCATTTCCCCGCCCCCGCCGCGGTGGCCGCCGTGCCCACCGCGTTCGGAAGGTGCTGACTGCGTGGTGTCGGTGGTCGTGGCGGAAGCGGTGCCCGACGAGTCGGCCGCGGAGGCGACCCCCGCCAGACCCAGCCCGGTAACCAGGGCCAGGGCAGCGGCGGATGTACCCAGCGCCATTGTCTTCTTCGTTGCCATGAGTGTTCCCTTCAGTGGCCGCCCGGAGCGGTACCAATCGGCGGTCCGGCATTCTTCGCCGGCTCCCTTCCAACGATGTGCGACATCGATATGCCAGGACTGTTCGATGGCTGGGCACGGGCTGTGACAATCCGAAAGTACCTGTTAGGGCCTGTCGGACAGCGTCGGGCCGCGTGCGGTTGGCCGCCCATGGGTTGCGCACCGACGCCCTCCGCCGTATCGATCCCCGAGTCCGGCACCATCGTGCTGGACGGCAGCGGCGACCAGGGCCGCCGCGCGATTTCCCTGGTGCCCGACCACCACGTGTGCGTGGTCCCGGTCTCCAGCATTGTGCGCCTGCTGCCCGAGGCGCTCCCGCGCATGGACATCACCCGCCCGCTGACCTGGATCTCCGGTCCGAGCGCCACCAGCGACATCGAGCTCGAGCGAGTCGAGGGCGTGCACGGCCCGCGCCAGCTGGACGTCATCATCGTGGCAGATGCCTAGGACCGTCGCGCCGAGAAGGCACGAGCCGGCATGGTCGAAGCAAGAACCCATCGCGGAGGCGTGCCGGACCACCGACTGATCCGCGCCAATTACGGCTGGTCTCGGTCCAACCCGGCGCCCCCGGCGACCTCGCTCAGCCGCTCTTCCAGCAGTTTGGCGGTGCGCGCTGTCTCCCCGAGCAGGCCCGCGTCGAACACCTCCCGGAAACGGGATTGCGGGATGGCCACGCTGATGCCGCAGACCACCTCGCCGTCGGCGTTTGTTATGGCCATCCCCAATGCACTGACCCCCTCTTCGGTCCCTTCGAAGTTGGCGGCGAACCCGCGTTCCCGGACAAATCCGAGTTCGCGCACCAGTGCGGCATAGTCAGCTTCACTGAGTCTGCGCGCGGTGGCCGTTTCCCCGCAGTAGAGCTGCTCGAGCTCGTTCGGGGCGAGCCGGGCCAGCATGGCTTTTCCGGCCGAGGCACGATGGGCGGGCAGCACTGTCCCCTGGCGGTCGCCGACGCGCACCGGCCGGGAACCCTCGATGGTCGATAGGAAGCGGACTTCCCCGCCCACACGTACCATCAGGTTCACGGTTTCCCTCACCGTGGCCGCCAGGTCCTCCAGCAGCGGCTGCGCCAGGGCACGCAGCTCGCTGACCCTGCCGTGTCCGGCCGGTCCGGCCCCGAGCGCGGGACCGGGAACGTAACCGCGGCCCCTCGCGCGTTCGGCAAAGCCGCGATAGATGAGCATGGCCAGCAGTCGGTGGGCAGTGGAGGGCGAGACGCCGAGCTCGGCGGCCGCGTCCTTGAGCCGGACGGAACCGTGGTCTCGCAACAGCTCAATGAGCTTCAGGGCGTTGTCGACCGCCTCGATGGGGTAGCGGGGGATCTTGCGGCTTACCCGTAATTTCTGCACTACAGAATTATACGTTCCCCCATACTGAGACCGGCAACACTTGTACCTATGACTTTTTCCACAGCGAGCGCCGTTGAGGGTTCTACCGGACAGAACATCGGCGATTCGGCGCAGCCGTCAAAGCCCAAGAACATCTCAAACCGCAAGGCCGTGCTGGCCATTGTGACCTGTTGGCTGCTGGTGGTTTTCGACGGGTACGACCTCATCGTGTACGGCACCGTACAGTCCTCCCTGCTGGCGATCGATGACTGGGGCCTGACCCCGACGACCATGGGCACCATCGGCTCGCTGGCGTTCGTGGGCATGATGATCGGTGCGCTCGGGGCCGGGCGGTTGGCCGACGTGCTGGGTCGGCGACGGACCATCCTGGCCTGCTCGATCCTCTTCTCCACCCTCACCATCCTGTGCGCCTTCGCACCGAACCCCTTGGTCTTCGGCGCCCTCCGCCTGCTGGCCGGAATCGGCCTGGGTGGCCTCGTTCCCTCCGCCAACGCCATGGTGGCCGAACTGGTGCCGGACCGCTGGCGCTCGACCATGGCCACATTGATGATGTCGGGTGTGCCCATCGGCGGTTCGATCGCCGCCGTCACCGGCATCTGGGTCATCCCGGCCTTCGGCTGGGAAGCGATGTTCCTGGTTGCCGTCATCGCGCTGGTCGTGGTGGTGCCGATGGCCTTCCGCTACCTGCCCGAAACCCTCTCCTTCAAGCACCGGAGCGGGCCGGGCGCGCGCCGCGGTTCCGGTTTCGGCCAACTGCTCCGCGCTCCCTATGCCCGTGCCTCGGTGCTTTTCGCGGTGGCTTCGCTGGCCATCCTCTTCGCTTGGTACGGTCTGGGCACCTGGCTGCCCAGCCTGATGGAACAGGCCGGGTACGACCTGGGGTCCGCCCTGACCTTCGCGCTGGCACTGAACCTGGGCGCCGTGGCCGGCTCCGTCGTCACGGCCTGGGCCGGAGACCGCTTTGGCGCCGCCCCCGCCGCGGCCGCCGCGGCCCTGGTGGCAGGGATCGGCCTGGCCGTCATCATGACCACTCCCCCGGTCGGCGTCGTCTACGCGATGTTGATCCTCGCCGGCGTGGGCACCCACGGCACGGCGGCGCTGCTGATCGCCGCCGTCGCCAACCACTACCCGGAGCGTCTGCGCGGCACCGCGCTGGGCTGGGCGATGGGGATGGGCCGCATCGGCGCCGTCGCCGCCCCGCAGGTTGGCGGACTGCTGCTCGCCTCCGGGCTCGGCGTCAACTCGAACTTCCTCGTCTTCGCATTGGGAGCGGGCCTGGCCGCAGTCCTGTTCGCCGTCATCACCTTCCGCGTCAAGCCCGTGGCCGATCCGGCGGAACAGCACTAGCCACCGCGAAATGCCCGGGGCCCGGACCGTCTTCCCCTCCGCGGGAAACAGCGGCCCAGTCGACAGGCAACACCGCCCATCCCGCTACTCCACGAGCTTTCCGACGCTCGAAACGTCCTGGACAAGCCGGGCGATTTCCTCCGAAACCTCGGGGATTTCCTCGCGAACGATTCCGGCGGAGGGCGACCACACCAAGTTGACCCGCAGGGAATCGTCCATCTGGGGGTAGTCGCTGCGGTTGTGGCAGCCACGGGTCTCCCGGCGCTCAAGTGCCGCCTCGAGGGTGGCCCGGGCGGCCAGCGCGGATCCCTTCAGGTCGAATGCGTGGGCCAGGTCTTGGTAGCCGGCAATGTCGGGGTGGATCCCCACGGCCTCCATGCGCTCTTCGATCGAGTCCAGCTTCGCCAGGCCGGCCAACAGGCCTTCCTCGTCGCGCACCACGCCCGCATGGTCGGTCATCATGTTCCGGATGGCGCGCTGCAGCTCACGGACGTTTTCCGTCCCGCCTGCCGCAAGCAGGTCATCGATCTCCGCCCGGGCGCCGGCGATGGCGCCGGCCGAACGAGGCTGGGAGTCGAGGGAAGCCGAGTACTTGGCCGCGGCCCTCGCAACGATGCGTCCGAAGACCAACAGCTCGATCAGGGAATTGCCACCCAGCCGGTTGGCCCCGTGGAGGCCGCTGGAGGCCTCTCCGATGGCGTAAAGCCCGTCGACGTCGGTGCTGTGATCCTCCGGGCGCACCCAGACCCCGCCCATGGAGTAGTGCGCGGTGGGGGCGATCTCGATGGGTTCGGAGGTGATGTCGAGCATCTGCACTTCCATCATGGTCTGGTAGACGCGCGGCAGGCGCTCCATGATGGTTTCGCGGGGCAAGTGCGACACGTCGAGCCAGACACCGCCGTTCTTGGTGCCGCGGCCTTCCTTGATTTCGGTATAGGCGGCCAACGCCACGCGGTCCCGGGTGGAGAGTTCCTTGCGCACCGGGTCATAGCGTTCCATGAACCGCTCCCCCAGCGCATTGCGCAGGATGCCCCCCTCGCCGCGGGCGGCCTCGGAGATCAGCGTGCCGGCGGCGCTTTCCGGTTCGATGATGCCCGAGGGGTGGAACTGCACCAGCTCGGGGTCGCGCAACCGGGCGCCGGCGTCCACGGCCAGGCGGAAGGCGTCGCCAGTGTTCTCGTCCCGGCGCGAGGAGGTGCGCCGCCAGATGCGGGTATGGCCTCCGGCGGCAAGGATGACAGAGTCGGCATGGATGAGGTAGCGCTTCCCGGTGTTGATATCGAAGCCGTAGGCGCCAAAGACCTGGTTGTCGCGCACCAGAAGCCGGGTGACGTACACCGAGTCAAGGATCGGGATCTTTAATTGTTCGGCCCGGTTCACCAGGCTGCGCTGGATTTCCAGCCCCGTATAGTCGCCGGCAAAAGCGGTGCGGCGGAAGGTGTGCGCACCGAAGAAGCGCTGCGAGATGCGCCCGTCCTCTTCCCGTGCGAAACCCATGCCGTAGCGTTCCAGGTCGCCGATTCCCTGCGCGGCACCGCGGGCGACGATCTCCACGGTGTGCGGGTTGGCCAGGAAGTAGCTTTCCTTGATGGTGTCGGCTGCGTGCTGTTGCCAGCTGTCGTCCTTGTCCATGGTGCCAAGGGCGGCATTGATGCCTCCGGCGGCGAGCGAGGTGTGGGCGTCGTCGCGTGGTCGCTTGCCCAGGGCGAGCACGTCCACCCCCATCTCGGCCAGCTCGATGGCCGCCCGCAGGCCCGATCCGCCGGTGCCGATGACCAGGACCGTGGTGGAAATCTGTTGCTCGTTCACGTTCGTTGTTCTCATGTCTTCAACGCTAGGAATCGACCCACGATTAGTCCAATGAATCCTTTGAGTCGTTTCGATGCATGTAGGCTATGGATATGAATTTGGAACAGCTCCGAAGCTTCGTTGAGGTTGCCCGAATTGGCCATTTCACGCGCGCAGCCGCTCAATTGCACCTGGCCCAGCCGTCACTGAGCCGACAGATTTCCACCCTGGAAGCGGACCTCGGCGCCGAACTTTTTCATCGGGCACGGGGCAACATCACACTGACAGATGCCGGCGAGTCGCTTCTGCCCTTGGCCAGGCGCATGCTCGCCGACGCGGAAACCGTTCGCTACGAGATGCAGGAACTGGCCGGCCTGAAAAAGGGGCGCGTGAGGCTCGGGGCCACCCCGACACTGTGCATCAGCCTGGTTGCCGACGTGCTGACTTCCTTCCATGCGTCATATCCGGGCATCGATCTTCACCTGACGGAGCAAGGCTCACGCGGCCTGCTCGATGAGTTGGCCGGTGGAACACTCGACATCGCGCTTATCACCACGTCGGAGGAAAGTTCTGCTTCCGCGGCCAGCCTCCAGCTGACCCCGCTCCTCACGGAGGAACTTGTGGTCATCTCCTCGATGCGGAGTCCGATCCTGGAAGGTTTCCAGTCACTCACGTTGGAGGAACTGGCGGCAATTCCGCAAATCACCTTCCATGAAAGCTACGATTTGCGCGCAACAACCATGCAGGCTTTCCACGCCGCGGGCCTCTCGCCCAAGGTGGTCCTCGAGGGCGCCGAAATGGATGCGGTGCTGCGGTGCGTGGAACGCGGGCTCGGTGTCGCGGTGGTTCCCGCCATGGTCATGGTGGACCGGCCAGGCCTGCGATCCGTCAGGCTCACCGCACCGAACCTCACACGCTCCATCAGCCTCGCCCACCGCAACGACGTGACCCTGACACGCGCGGCGCGGGCCATGCAGGAGATGATCATCGACACCGCTGACATCCTCTCATCGGCCAACCAGGCCACCAGCGGATTGATCACCCGGGCACCGCAGCCGTGAATGGTGCCGTGCCAGTCAGGCGAGGGGCAGGCGAGGGGCAGACGAGGGCACGAATCGCCCACGCCCCATGCCCTCACCTGGCACCGCCTGCCGCTAGGCTTCCTCGGCGATCACACCCGCCTTGATGCTCAGCCGGCGTTCGGCGCGGGCGGCGACCGCCGAATCGTGGGTGACCATCACGATGGTCAGGCCCTGGCGCCAAAGCTGTACGAACAGCTCCATGATCTCCTCACGGGTGGCCTCATCCAGGTTGCCCGTCGGCTCGTCGGCCAGTAGGACCTTCGGGTTCTTTGCCAGCGCGCGGGCGATGGCAACGCGTTGTTGCTGGCCGCCGGAGAGCTCCCCGGGAAGATGCGTGGCCCGCTCCCCCAGACCCACCGAGGCCAGGGACGCCGCAGCGCGCTTCGCTCGTTCGGCCGCAGGCAATTTCAATGGCGCCAGTCCCATCTCAACGTTTTCCTGTGCGCTCAGGGTGGGAATGAGGTTGTAGTGCTGGAAGACGAAGCCGATCTCGTGGGCACGGATGTCGGCCAGGGCGGCATCCCCCAGGGTGGAAATCGCCTTCCCCGCAAGGTTCACGCTCCCTGACGTCGGACGGTCAAGCGCCCCCAGCATCTGCAACAGGGTGGATTTGCCGCCGCCGGTCGGCCCCTGGACGGCAACCAGTTGGCCCGCGGGTATTAGAAGATCCACCCCGTTCAGGGCATGGACGGTGCGGCCCCTTTGCACGTAGGTCTTCTGCACCTTCTCGAGCCGGAACATGATCTTTTCCGTCTCCGTGTCGGGCGTACGGTCTTCTGTCAGTGTTTGTTCATTCATGGCTCATTGACTCCTTCGAGGTCCTAGGCAACCGAGCGCAGGGCTTCGGCCGGGCGCAGGCGCGCAGCGCGCCAGCCACCGAGAATTCCTGCCAGCAGGCCGCCGGCGATGGAGAGGGCCACGGCGAAGGCAATCACCATGGGAGTAACGGGTAGGTTCAGCACCACTTCTGCCGCATTTGCCGCGGCGTTGCCTGCTGCCTCGGGGAAGCCCGACGTCCCGCCGCCGCCTGGGGATCCGGTGGATGCGGCCGCGGCGCTGAGCGTCGGGGCGAACAGGTTGATGACGAGGATGCCGCCCAACCCGATCAGGATCCCCAGGGCGCCGCCGAGGAGCGACTGAACCAACGACTCGCCCGCCACCTGGCGGACAATGCTTGAATTGCGCCACCCGATGGCCTTCAATGTGCCGAATTCACGGGTTCGGCGTGCCACCCCGGAGAGTGTCAGCAGAATCGCCAGCAGGAATGCCACTGCCAGGACCGCAATGGAAAGCCAGGTCCCCAGCGAAGATACGAGGCCCGAGGCGGTGGACAGCGAACCCGAGACGGTCGAAGCTAGATCCTCCTGGGTGTTCACGGTGTTATCCGGCAAAGCTGCCTGCAACCCTTCCTTCACCGAGGGGATCTCTGAGGCGGAAGCCGCCTGCACGTAGATGGTGCTGACCATGTCCGTGCTGTCCGAGAGCTTCTGCGCTACATCCAGGGGAATGTAGGTGTTGGAAGCAGTCTCGGCTTCCGCGCCCGATGCCGCAACGATTCCGACAATGGTGAATTTGGTGCCGGCGATCTCCACCTTGTCATCGAGTTTCAATTCCTCGGTGGTTGCGTAGGACGAATCGACGACAAGGCTGTTCTTGCCGTCGTCGTCCGCGGTGAGCAGCCGACCTTCCTGCAACGTGACCGAGGCCAGCGGGCCAATGGCCCCGGCCTTGGAATCCACGCCCATGACGGTGAAGGAGTTCACGTCGAATTGTCCACCGCCGCCCATGCCGCCGCCCTGGGGCGGGGTTCCGCCGGACGTTGCCCCCGAGGCATCCCGTCCTGGAAGCTCACCATCGAACGTCGAGTTGGTCAGGGCCAGCACTCCCGAGGCCGCGGCCACTCCCTCTTGTTTGGCAACGGTCTCCACTGCCGCGGCATCAAAGGTTGCTGCCCCGCGGCCGGTGCCCAACACCGACTGCGAAACGGCCGTGGTTCCATCGGAGGTGGCGGTTCCGGCATCCGCGTCGAATTCGAAGCGGGGTCCGGCAGGCCGTTCGCCTTCCGCCAGTGGCGTCGGAGTTGCGCTCACCGTGATGTCGGTGCCGACCCCGTAGACCGATTCGAGTGCGGCGGCCTGCGCATCCCGCACCCCCGCCGACAGTGAGTTGACGATAACGACCAGCCCAATGGCCAGCGCCATGGCGATGGCGATGATGGCGGTCTGTTTCCTTCGCCCCGACAGCTCTCGTCTCAAATACCGTGCGAACATCCCAGTTCCCTTCACTGCGCGGACACTTGCCGCACCTGTTGTTCAAGCTATTCCAGATTTCTATGCATTGACTTGGGCCGACCTGTGCCTTGATTAGGCAAGAGCTGTGCGCTCACTGTGCCTGGGCCGTGCAGGCAGAAGTCCATTCCGCCGCGAACGTGGTGGTGCCAACACTGGATTCAGCCAGGATCGCGGCCGGGGACGATTAGGCTTGAAGGTAGGCCCATTCGCACCAGAAACATGATGCTCCGTGGGTCCTGAAACAACTTTTCGAGGATTCCCTTGCCTTTCACCCTGGTTCACCCGGCCGCCGTCCTGCCGTTCCTGCGTCAACCCTTCGTCCCGATCGCATTGGTCGCCGGAGCCATGGCCCCGGACCTCCCCTATTTCGCCATGGTGTCCTCCACGAGCGACGCCTGGTACGCACCAATGCTCAACGGCGCCAACTCGCATGATCTTGCCCAGATCCTGACCGTTGGCTTGCCCTTGGCCCTGGTTCTGGCCGGGTTCTTGTGGCTCGTGGTGAAGCCGCTGCGGTGGGCCCTTCCAGACTCGTGGGTCCCTGACAAGCCGGCGCTCAAGGGGCGTCCGCCATCGAGTGCCCGGGTTGCGCTGTGGACCTTCTATTCGCTGATGCTTGGGCTCCTCACGCACTTGGCATGGGACTCGTTCACGCACTCCTACGGCTGGGTTGTCGAACAGGTGCCGTTGCTGGCCAGCAAACCCGTTGCAGGGATTGCCATTTACCGGCTCCTGCAACATGGCAGCACCTTGGCCGGATTGGTGATCCTGGCTCTCTGGTATCTCAAAAGGCAAAGGGACTCCGGCCACCGGGGGAAGATCGGCGAACCCGCGGGCAGGAAGGCGCGCACCATCTTGCTGGCACTGTTCCTGGTGGTTCCGGCCGTGACTGCCGCGGTTCTCGGCCTGGGCTCAAAGCCCGTCATGGAAGATGCAGCGAGTGCCGGGTCGTTCCTGTGGATCATCATTACCCGCGGCGGTGCCGCACTGGTTACTGCCTTGGCTGCCTACGCTGTCGCGTGGCATGCCGTGGCAATAATCCGGAAGCTTCGCGCCATGGCCAAGGCCCGCGCGTAGCATTGCCCCCAATGGTGGCGTAGTGCAGCTTCACTTGCTATGTTGTTGATTACCGACGCCGGCTTCCCTGCGGAGGGGAAGGCATCGACCAAGCGCTGCCATTCCACCGGCCGTTTCGAAGCTGCGGAGTGTCGCCTCGGACCAGCCAAGGCACCCTTGCTCCGGCGCTTCGCCTGGAGGATAAGGAAGTCGCCATCATGACGGACACCAGCGTTTCAGCTGAAAACCTCGCGGCAGCCGTCGCCATTGCCGCGGACAACGTCCGCAATGCGGGCGGTCCCTTCGGGGCCTTGATCGTGGCCGCCGACGGATCGCGCTTCGAGGGTGTCAACAGGGTCACCGCCAACAACGACCCCACCGCCCACGCCGAGGTCACCGCCATCCGCGCCGCGTGCACCGCACTTGGCACCTTCGACCTCACCGGTTCAGTACTTTACTCCAGCTGCGAACCCTGCCCGATGTGTCTGGCCTCGGCGCTTTGGGCCCGGGTTTCGCGCGTGGTCTTTGCCTCCGACAGACACGAGGCGGCCGAGGCCGGATTCGACGACGCGGCCTTCTACAAATACTTCGAGGGCGGTGAGGCGGAGCGCGCCACTCTCATGCCGGTCGACCGCATCACCGACGCCGGGTTCGACCACCACGAGCCATTCGCCCTGTGGGCGGCCCTCGACACCCGCATCGAGTACTAGGCACGGCGGACTTCATGACCAGCGCCGTCTTGAACCAGGACCAGACCACAGCCAACGCGACCCACTCCGCTCCCGGCATTTCCCTGTTGGATCCCATGCTTCACGGTCGGCGAGCGCGGACCCGCTTTGATGCTCGTCGGCACCCGATCCACGGTTGCCCCCGTTTGCATCGTCAAGGACGCCTTCCATGCTCAATCTCCATTCCTTGTTGAACGCCACCGTGGTGGCTGCCGACGAATCCTTCGCGATGGCCACCATCGCGGGCACCCAGGGATCGACCCCGCACCCCAGCGGCACCTCGATGCTCATCCATGAAAGCGGCCGGATCACCGGATCGATATCCGGCGGCTGCATCGATGCAGCAGTGCACGCCGCGGCCCTCGACGCCATGGCCCACGGGAAATCGCGCCGGGAACTTTACGGCTATTCGCCCGCAGACGCCTTCGCCACCGGACTGATGTGTGGCGGGGAAGTGGATGTGCACATTGCACCCTTTGGCGCAGACTCGTCCATGCACGGACTGCTGAACACCTACGCGTCGTTACCTGCCACGGATCCGGTGGCACTGGTCCGCCGGATCGATGCAGGGTCCTCCGGCTCAACACTGATTTCGAACCCTGCTGCCCTGTCCGTGGCAGGGCTGGCCGGGCTTCTGGCCCCGCTGGTGGGTGCAGTCGGCAGCGTGCCTGCGGCCAGGCTGTGCATCCCGCTGATTGCCGCGGGACGCACCCGAACCATTCGCCTCGACCAGGAGGCCGGGTCCTGCGCCGGCGAGGCCATCGAGCTGCTTATCGAGTCGCGGCTCGCCCCGCCGCGCATGATCGTCTTCGGGGCCAACACCTTCGCGGAGGAATTGCTGAAGCTGGCACCGGTCCTCGGTTACGCCTCCACGCTCTGCGATGCCCGCACCGCATTCACCCTGCAGCCGCGCTTCAACGCAGCGGACGAGCTTTCCACCCTCTGGCCGCACGACTACCTGGCCGACGAAATTGCCGCCGGACGCATCGACGAACGCACGGTGTTGTGTGTGTTGACCCATGACCCGAAATTCGACATCCCGCTGTTGGCCCTGGCACTGGGCCAACCTGTCGCCTATGTCGGTGCCATGGGTTCGCGGACCAGCCACGAATCCCGCATGCGCGAGTTGCGGGCACGTTCAATCCCCGAATTGGCATTGGCTGCCCTGCACTCCCCCATCGGCCTGGACCTGCAGGCCACCACCCCCGGCGAAGTTGCCATCGGCATTGCCGCGGAGATCATCGCCAGCAGGTCCGCGCGTGCAACGGGCGCCTCCCTGAACACCACATCAGGTCCCATCCACCGCCACGTCCCGGGCGAACCATCCACAACACCGGCGCCCGGCCACCTGATCGATCGGGAGGTCCCGTCATGGACATGAACACCGTCGAGGCCATGGTTCCCACGTCCGATCCCAACGAGTTCCGCACCGGCGATGCCTGGCTGGCCGGCGGAACGGTGCTTTTCTCCCAAGGTTCCCAGACCCTGACGCGGCTGCTGGATCTGGCAAGTGCGGGCTGGACACCCATCACCGTGCGGCAGGACGGCATCGAGTTTGCCGCCACCTGCACCATTGCCGAACTCCATGCCCTGCCCGGGGATCCCGCGGTGCCACCGGCATGGAAGGCCATGGACCTCGTCCGCCCGGCCTGCGATTCGTTTGTTGCCTCCTTCAAGATCTGGAACCTCTCCACCATGGGAGGGAACATTGCCACCTCCCTGCCGGCAGGGCCCGTCATCTCCCTGTGCTCGGCACTGGATGCGAGCCTGGAAATCCATGCACCGGGCGGAACAGTGCGCCGTGAAACGGTGGCCGAATTCGTTCAGGGCGATGCCACCAATTCCCTGCAACCGGGGGAACTGATTCGCTCGATTTTCATTCCGGTCCATGCGTTGCGTGCCAGGACAGCATTCCGCAGGCTGTCGCTGACCAACCTGGGCAGGACCGGGGCCATGGTCATCGGCCGCCTGGACGAGGACGGACTCTTCACGCTCACCGTCTCCGGTTCCACGACCCGGCCCATGCACCTGCGTTTTGGACCCGACGAATACCCCACGCCTGCCCTGCTGCTGAGCCGGCTCGATGAAACCATTGCACCGGCCGACTACCACGACGACATCCATGGACGCCCTCCCTGGCGCCGGGCCATGACCCGACGGCTTGGAGTGGAAGTGCTGGGCGAACTATTGCCCTCCTTTGGTCCCGGAAACGAAAGGTAGGGTCCATGTCCATCTTGATCAACGGGGTCCCTGCCGCAGCCGTCCCGGACCCGGGCCAATGCCTGCGGACCTTCCTGCGTTCCGAGGGTGCCCTCGGGGTGAAGAAAGGATGCGATGCAGGAGACTGCGGGGCCTGCACCGTCCACGTGGACGGGGTCCCGGTGCACTCCTGCCTGTACCCCGCGGCGCGGGCCGAGGGCCGGAACATCACCACCATCGAGGGCCTGGCCGCTGTGCAGGGCAGCGATGGCGCGCTGGCGCCCATGCAGGACCAGATGGCCCGGGCCCAGGGATTCCAGTGCGGCTTCTGCACCGCCGGGATGATCATGACAGCATCCACTTTCGATGAGCAGCAATTGGAAGACCTGCCCAGGAACCTGAAGGGAAACCTGTGCCGCTGCACCGGGTACAGGTCCATCGAGGATGCGGTGCTGGGACGCGACGGTGACGGCTGCTCGCACCCGCCCGAGGAAAATTGCGCACTCGACGAAGCGGGAGCTGCCCCGCACGGCGAGGTCGGCAGCAACATTCCTGCCCCCGGGGCACGCGGCGTTGTGACGGGCACCGCCCGGTTCACCATGGACATCCCCGACGCCGAGCTCCCCGGCCTGCTGCACCTGAAATTGGCTCGCTCCCCGCACTCACATGCCCGCATCCGCTCGATCGATGCCAGCGCCGCCCTGGCCATGCCCGGGGTCCGCGGGGTGCTGACCCACCACGACGATCCGGGGGTGCTGTTTTCGACGGCCCAACACGAAGTCCTCGAGGACGATCCTGCCGATTCGCTCGTCTTCGATACGGTGGTCCGCTTTGTGGGCCAGCGCGTGGCGGCCGTGGTGGCCGATTCCGTGGCCCAGGCCGAGGCCGGGGTCAGGGCCCTGGAAATCGACTACGAGCTGCTTCCGGCAAGCTTCTCCCCCGCGGCTTCCCTGCGTCCCGGGGCCCCGCGAATCCATGGGGACAAGACCGCGGCTTCGGGCATCGCCAACGTGTCGCGCAACATCGCCGCGGAGGTCCACCAGGAGTTCGGTGACGTCGAGGCGGCGCTCGCGGCAAGCGAGGCCACCTACGTCGAAACGTTCAACACCCAGCGGGTGCAGCACCTGTCCCTGGAAACCCACGGCGGCACGGCATGGTTTGACGAGGCGGGGGTGCTGAACGTGCGTTCCTCCACGCAGGTTCCCTTTCTGGTGAAGAGATCACTCGCAAGGATCTTTTCCCTGCCCGCGGACTCGGTGCGGGTGGTTGCAGGGCGCGTCGGCGGCGGCTTCGGCGGGAAACAGGAAGTGCTGGTGGAGGACGTGCTCGCACTTGCCGCCCTGAGGTTCCGGCGCCCGGTCCGGCTGGAACTCACCCGCAGCGAGGTGTTTACTGCAACCACCACGCGCCATCCTTTTGCCGTCAAGGTCAGTGTCGGCGGCACCGCACGCGGCGAGCTCACGGCCCTGGCCATCGACGTGGTCACCAACACCGGCGCCTATGGCAACCACGCCCCGGGCGTCATGTTCCACGGCTGTTCCGAGTCCGTGGCCGTCTACAACGTGGCGAACAAGCGCGTGGATGCGGCGGCCGTGTACACCAACACGGTTCCGGCGGGTGCTTTCCGCGGCTACGGGTTGAGCCAAATAATCTTCGCCATTGAATCGGCGCTTGATGAATTGGCCAGGAAGCTCGGCCTGGACCCGATGGAGTTCAGAACCAACGCGATGCTGCGCGAACACGATCCACTCCTGTCGCTGCATCCCGAACCCGAAGCGGACCTGCTCTTGGGTTCCTACGGGCTGGACCAGTGCGTGACGTTGACCCGCAACGCGCTGGAACGCGGCGCGGCCCGTGGCGCCGACGGGCACGACCTGGACGAGCATTGGCTGATTGGGGAGGGCACGGCGCTGTCCATGATTGCGACGATCCCGCCGCGCGGACACCACGCGCACTCAATCATCGAAACCGCGGGCGACGGCACCTTCGTCCTGAAGGTGGGCACGGCGGAATTCGGCAACGGCACCTCCACCGTCCACACCCAACTGGCAGCCGATGCGCTGGGGACAAGTGCCGATGCCATGGTGTTGATGCAATCGGACACCTCGCTGACCGAACACGACACCGGAGCCTATGGGTCATCCGGAACGGTGGTGGCGGGCAAGGCCACTTACGCCGCTGCCCGGGCGCTGGCCGAGCAGCTGCGCGCGGTGGCGGCAGAACTCGGCGACGGGGATGTGGAGGACTGCGTCCTGCATCCCGGAGGCGTTTCCTGCGCCGGAAAACTCTTCACGCACCGGCAGTTGCTCGAAGCTGCAATTCCCGGCGGGCGGCACCGGGCCGAGGGGCGATGGGGTGGCACGCCGCGTTCGGTGGCCTTCAACGTCCACGGCTTCCGAGTGGCGGTGGACCCACGCACGGGTGAAGTCCGGATCCTGCAAAGCGTGCAGGCCGCCGATGCGGGCGTCGTAGTGAATCCGAGGCAATGCCGAGGCCAGATCGAGGGCGGCATCGCCCAGGCGCTGGGTGCAACGCTCTTTGAGGAGCTGCTCATCGATGACACCGGGACTGTCAAGACCGAAGAGTTGCGGCAGTACCACATCCCCACCTTTGCCGATGTCCCACGCAGCGAAATCTACTTCGCAAAAACCACCGATTCGCTGGGGCCGCGCGGGGCCAAGTCCATGAGTGAAAGCCCCGTCAATCCCGTCGCTCCCGCGCTCGCCAACGCCCTGCGCGATGCCACAGGGATCCGCTTCACCCGGACCCCATTCCGCCGCGATGACATCTATCTGGCCCTTGAGGCCGCGGGCAAGGTGCCGCCGCTAGTGCCAACCCAGCAGATGGAGGTCGGCGACGGTATCAACATCTAGGCCCGTGTCCAGGTCCGAGCACTCAACGAGGTCGACCAGCTCCCGGTGCGCGGCCAGGTAGCCCCGGGCCCCGGCATCGCCGGTGGCGGCAGCCAGCGCCGGCGGGATGTGCTCCGGCGCGAAGAGCACCGGGTGTCCGCGCCGCAAGGGTCCGTTGTCCGGGCCGTAGCCGGCGGCGGTGATCCGTCCGGGACGGTGTTCGGCCAGGATCCGGCGTACGAGTTCGTCGCCCATGCCGGGTTGGTCCACCAGCGCCATCAGGGCCCCGGCCCCGGCGGGGACCGCGTCCATGCCCAACGCAAAAGAGGAGCCCATACCGGTGGCCCAGTGCTCGTTCACCAGCACCGTGGTGCGCCCATTGTCTTCCAGCTCGGCTGCAACCCGCTCGGCTTCGGCACCTAGAACCACCACGACATGTGTGCAGCCGCCGCCCAGAAGCGCCGCAAGCGCTGAGTCCAGCAGGCTCTGGCCGTTCGGTTTGTGCAAGAGCGCCTTGGGACCACGACCCAGACGCGATCCCGATCCGGCGGCAAGCAGCACCCCCACCACGGGAGGGTGTTCGCTCGGGTTCGTCATCTGCCCATCCTAGGACCAAACAAGGCCAAGGCGTCCCAATGCCGGAGTCGGCCGGGAACATAGGGGTCTCGGTTGACGGATCCCGGTTCCGGGCGACAACAGGACAGCGGGGCACCGCCAAAATTACCGCCAAGCGATGAGCCCTTCCGTGAGCCCTCCTTGGGCACGCAATAACAGGAATACTCGATCAGAGCTCGTCAAGCAGCTCCTGGGTGCTTACGATCCGGATCATGGGTGCAAGAAGCGCCAGCATGGCCAGCGCCCCGTCATGTGAGGTGTCGTTTTGGCCAGCGCAGGCATCGGAAACGACTGTGACGAACCGTCCGGCATCAACCGCTGCCAGCGCGGTGGAGAGCACGCAGCAATCGGTGGCCACCCCCGTGAGGACGATTTCGTGCCCGACCGGCACCAGCGCCTCGAGCCGGGGTCCCCATTTGCCGAAGGTGGACAGGTCGAGGGTCTGCCCGGAATCCAGCCCCGGTAGTTCGAGATCCCAGGCGCTGTCCTCCCGAGTCAGCCGGGTGCTGTCCCAGCGGTCGTAGTACGCCTCCCAGGCCCCTTCCTCGAGCGGATCCCGGACGAATCGGGTCATGATCGGGGCAGGCAGTGCCGCGGCCAACCGGATGATCCCCGCCGCGGCTTCGTCGTACCTGGGGACATGCCAGTCCCCTTTCCGCCGGAAGATCCGTTGCATATCTATCACCACGAGGTGGCGTGTCCGCGTGCGGCTCATCGTTGCCGTGCTCATGATTCCTGGAACTCCTTGTCGTCCACCAGTGGCGACTGCTTGGAGAGCCGGGGCAGCCTGTAGGTGGCGAAATACACGATAGCGGCAATCGCCGCGCCGACGTAGAAGGTGAGGTCGCCGATCTGCGGGAAGGCGGCGGCCACCGGGCCAGTGTAGATGCCAGAGATCCAGAACGGGCTGGAGCCCAGCACGCCGGCTGCCCAGGCAATAAAGCCCCATTCGAACCGGCGAGACTTGTCGAACAGCTCGCGGATGCCCCGCTCGCTGCGTCGGCCGCCGAAGAGGTAGTCGCAGACCAGCACGGTGACATAGGGGGTCACGCAGTATGCGGTGAGGTTCAGGAAGCCGGTGAAGCCTTCGTAGAATCCGTTCTGTCCCCAAAGGGCCACCAAGTAGGAGGCGATGCAGATCATGACCACTGCGGTGTGGCGCTTGACCGGGACGCCCATGGTCTGGATGGAGATGGCTCCGCCATAGACGTTCAGGAAATTCTGGGTGAAGGAGGACAGGGCGACAATGCCGAGGCCGATGATGGCCCACGGTCCCATGAGTTCGTTGAGCGCAACAATCGTGTCGGAGGAAGTGGCCGAGGCGCCCAGCAGCGCGCCCAGGATGCCCATCCACGACAGCGTGACGAAGTTGCCCAGCATCGTGAAGATGCCGGCGCCCCGCCGGTTGGACTTGGTGTTGGGCAGGTAGCGCGAGTAGTCGGAGGCAAAGGGCATCCAGGCAATGATGTATGAGAGGAAGTAGCCAAAGAAGATGATCCAGCCACCGGCGCCAATGAATCCCTCGGCGGATTCGTTGGTGGTGTTCACGATGTCTGCCTTGGTCACGGCGATGACGGTGACGAAGATGAAGCCGGCCAGCAGGATGAATGAAAGCACGCGCTGCAGGAAATGAATCAGGTTGTATCCCATGACCGCGACTCCGAGCTGGAAGACCATCAGGATCAGAGCCGAGAGCCAGAACGGCAATCCAGTCAACAGTCCGATGGCCTGTCCGCCCAGGATCACTGTCACCGCGGCCCAGCCGACGCCGGCGAAGACATTGACGTAGGCGACAGGCAACAGGTTGCCTACGAAGCCCAGGGGGCCGCGGGCCTGCATCTGCTGGGGGACGCCGAGCCGGACGCCCATCCCGGAGAGGTATCCCATGACGGTGGATGCGACTAGCCCGGCGGCGAGGATTGCGACGACTGCGGACCAGAACGGAAGCCCGAAGTACGCGGCGCTGAAGCCGAGGACGACCAAGGGGAAGTTCATGCCTGCGGCAAACCAGAGGAAGAACTGCGACGCTGGCTTCCCGTGACGCTCGATGTCAGGGATGTGCTCAATGCCGTAGGGCTCGATCTTGGTCAGGCTATTGCGGTAGCCCCGGTCCGCAGCGATGCTGTCCTCATTGGCAGCTGGACCGGTTGACGGAGCGGAATGCACGGATTGTCCGTTGATTTCCATGGTGTTTTCCTAGTTTCTAGATGGTGCTGTGCGAGTGTTATTGAAGTGGCGTCGGGAGTGCTCAGGTACCGACTGCGGTGCGGCGCGCTGCAGGAGAGCGGTGCCGTGTCAGCTGCCGGCCGAGGTAGGGTTCGTGCCGCGCGATCTGGTGGCTGTTTCGCGAAGTTCCAGCTCCGAAATGCGCAGGGATTCAAATTCCGGGTCCTGGCGCAATTCGATGATCAATGAAATGCCCAGCAGGGCGACGATGACGGTGAAGGGCAGTGCCGAGAGCATGGCTGCCTGCTGCAGTGCGGCAAGGCCGCCGACCACCAGCAACAGCATGGCGCTGATGCCCGTAAGGATTCCCCAAATGGTGAGGATCGGCTTTGCCGGGACCAGGCTTCCCTTGCTGGACATCATGCTCAGCACAAACGTGTTGGCGTCCGCACCCGAAATGAAGAACAGCGCGACCAGGACCATGGTGATCGTGGAAGTTACCTCCAGCAGGGGCAGGCCTTCCAGCATGGAGAAGAATGCGGAGTTGATGTTCTCGGTGGTGGCCGCGGCGATGCCGGCCCCGTCCATCTCCATCTTCATGGCCGATCCCCCAAAGATGGAGAACCAGGCGAAGAACACGAGGCTTGGTACGCCCAACACCCCGGCCACGAATTGCCGGATGGTGCGGCCCTTGGAGATCTTGGCCAGGAAAACGCCCACGAAGGCCCCCCAGCTCAGCCACCACGCCATCATGAAATACGTCCACCACTGCATCCACTGCAGATCGCCATGGGTGCTCGGGGTAATCAAGCTGACCATGAAGAAGTCCGAGGCGTATTGGCCGATGGCACGAAAGAAGATGTTGGAGATGAAGTTGGTCGGCCCTGCAAACAACACATACAGGGCCAGCGCCAGCGACAACCCCATAGTGATCTGGCTGATGTACTTGATGCCTCGGTTTACGCCTGACAGTGCCGACAGTGTGAAGAGCACGGTAATGACGGCAATGATGGCGATCTGGACGGCAAGGCCGGTGGGAAGCCCAAAGACGCGGTTGAGGCCTTCATCGATCTGCGCGGCCCCCAGGCCGAGTGACGTGGTGGTTCCAAATAGCGTGGCGATAATGGCAAAGACGTCGATGATCTTTCCGAACCATCCGTCGACCAGGTTGCCGAAAATCGGCCGGAGCATCGGGGATACCAGTCCGGGGCGCTTCTTGCGGTGAGTTGAGTACGCGATGGCCAGTCCAAAGATCCCAAATACCGCCCAGGCATGTGGGCCCCAGTCGAAGAAGCTGAACTGGAGGGCACGCACTGCCGCGTCCATGCTTCCCGCTTCCGCCAGGGCGTGCGGCGGGGCCATGAAGTGGGTGATGGGCTCGGCCACCCCGTAGCTGATCAGTCCGATTCCCATCACCGCCGAGAGGATCATGGCCAGCCATGCCCAGGTGGAAAATTCGGGTCTGTCCGTGCTGGATCCGAGGCGGATGCCTCCGTAGCGGCTGAAGCCCAAATACACCATGAGCAGGATGCTCAGCAGCGTCACCACCAGATAGCTCCAGCCGACGGTGCCGGCCACCCAGTCCATGGCCGCACCCATGGTTAGACCCAGACTCCCCGGAGACACCGCGGCCCAGAGCAGGAACGCTGCAATGGTTCCGATCGAGGTCCAGAAAACCGCTCCCACGGCGGGACGGGTGGTAGCGTCCGCCACCTTGTTGTGCGGTGGCGGCGTTTGGCCCGATGGGGCCGACGTTATTTCTTGAACCATGGTGAACTCCGATTTTCGGATCTGGGGTGCCGTTTGTTTACCGGTGGCCGAGGATCAGTCCCGGACCGCTGCTGCTAGAGCTGGGTCAGGTTTTCGCTGTCGTAGAACCGACCGGCCTTGTAGACCATCGGCTCGACGCCGCCGACTTCGGCATGGCGTACTCGGCAAACGAAGATGGTGTGCGTCTTGGCCTGGAAACGCTCCCGTATCTCGGCTTCGATCATGGCCGAGGAACCGTCGATCAGCGGGCTTCCGCTCGGTCCGGCATGCCAATCGATGTCTGCGAACTTGTCCGCGGCCTTGGACGCGAACGTGGAAACGGTGTCCTTCTGCTGGTTGGAAAGGATGTTGATGCCCAGATGGGTGGAGGCAAAGAGCGCCGGATAGGTCGAGGAAGTCTTCTGGACGCAGACCATGACCAGAGGTGGTTCTAGGGAGATGGAGGAGTAAGCGTTCACCGCCAGTCCCTTCGCGACGCCGTTTTCCTGGGTGGTCACGACCGTGACGCCCGTGACGAACTGGCGATTGAATGTCTTCATCACTTCCATGTCGGGCTCGCCCGACATGGAATCGACGACCACGGTTGCTTGTCCTTCGGCCTCGGCGGCCATTGCATCGGCTAGGGAACGAATGCCGAGGCAGTTCAGCAGTTCCATCCCGTCCCAGGTGACAGCCTCGTGTCTGATCCGCCCTTCAGAGAGCGTCACGAAGTTGGAGCCGCGTGTTTCCACGGACTTGCCGGTGGGCGGGACGCCCAGGAACGGTTCGGTGTGTGTGCCCTTGGTGGTCCAGAAGATCGCCGCGTTGTCGCCGTCGACTACCACTGAATCGATCGTTGTCGTCAGGTCCGGAAACCCTTGGCGAATCGCGAGGATTTCGGCCTTAAAATCGTTGAGGGAGGATTCCTTGCCGCTGGATTTGCTGGTCCGCGTGTAATCGGCGGTGGTGATTTGATCCAGTGCGCCAACGTCACCGCGATCCCAGGCTGCGCTCCAGATAGTGGGTACATAGGATTCGAATGTTTGTTGCATGCTACAGACCGTAATCTGAATCACTACCGGCGGTCAAGCCCTCCGCAAAAAATTCCAAAAAACCAGCAATATCAAGGATTTTTGAAGATTACCCAAGAAAGACTTGACCTGATCATGCATGCAACATAATCTTTGTTGTATGCAAGAGACATTGCGAGATGGGGGAAACACCTTGGCAACCGAAACCGAAGAACCGCTGCTGACCCGAGTGCGGCAGTTGGTGATTGGCGGCGAATATGCGCCGGGCGCCCCGCTGTCGGAGGTCTTTTTGGCCCAGCAGTTCGACGTCAGTCGCACTCCCATCCGCGAGGCGCTAAAGCAACTCCAGCAAGAAGGACTCATTGAGGTCCGGCCAAAGGTCGGGACCTTCGTCCGGGAACCTACCCGGCGCGAGATCGTGGAACTCTTCCAGCTCAAGGAAAGCCTTGAAGGTCTTGCCGCCGGCCTCATGGCCCGGCGCGGCCGGGTTCCGGAACTGGAAATTCTGGAACGCAATGTCGTGAATTCGGAACTCGCAGCGGAGGACCAAGACAAGGAACGCTATGCCGAGCTCGTCCATGAATTCCATTGGGCCCTGATCACCGGCTCGGACAATTCAAAACTGGTTGAACACTACGGGCGCCTCATGAACCAGCTGGCCTTCCACCGCCTCGTTCTCAAAACGGTGGAGAACCCCGGACGCATCCTGGCATCCACCGGCGAGCACCGCACCGTTCTGCACATGATCCAAGCTAAGGACCACTTCGGGGCCGAGGCGACCATGCGCAACCACGTCTATGCATCGGCCCGCGAGGTCCTCTCCGACCGGACCCTCTCCTAACACCGCAACGCAACACCCCTCGCGGCCGCTGCGCCGAAATCCCCAATTCGGGCATCACCTTATACGCCCATGCCCTAGCCCACCCATCCCTGAAAGGGTTCACTACAATGCGATTTTCCATCTTCCACGGCCTCGGTGCACCCGGCGATCTCTCCAACTACAACCAGCACATGAAGGATGCCCGCGAGTACGCCGTGGCCGCCGAGAAGTACGGCTTCTGGTCAACCTGGTACACGGAGCACCATTTCGGCCATGAGGGCCAGGAGCTGACTCCGAACCCGATCATGATGGGCGTGGACATTGCCGCCCGCACCGAAAGAATCCGCATCGGCCAGGCCGCGGCCATCGTGACGTTCTGGAACCCCTTGCGCTTGGCCGAGGACCTGGCACTGCTCGATCAGCTCTCCGACGGGCGCCTAGAGGTCGGCGTCGGACGCGGCCTCTACGGGCGCGAGGCATTGAACCTGAACCCGATCGCCAATCCTCGCGACCAGGAACAAAACCGGGCCCTCTTCGAGGAGACAATGGAGGTGCTGGACAAGGCCTGGAACAACGACTTCTTCAGCCACAAGGGCCGCTTCTTTGAGTACCCGGCTCCCGGAGTGAAGTGGAACCACCCGCTCTCCCCCGCCACCTCGGAATTCACCAATGAAGACGGGGAAATCACCAAGATAGCGTTGGTTCCGCGTCCGTACCAGAAGGATGGCCCGGGTCTTTGGCAGGTCATCGACACCCCGCGTTCGATCACCAACGCCGCCAAGGCCGGCGTCCAGGGCATCTTCTGGTTGCCGCCTGTCTCGGCCTTGAAGGGCCGCTTCGAGTTGTACCGCGAAAACGCCTCCGAGGCCCAGGGCCGCGAAGTCCCGCTCGGCGAGGGCATCGCCCTGGTCCGCGACGTCTACGTCGCCGACACCATGGAACAGGCCCGCGAGGAGTTCGAGGCTGCGGTCATGAACACGTATAAGTGGATCACGCACTGGCGCGGCCTGAGCAACCTCATGGAGGAAGGCGAGGAGCTCACCGACGAGCACGTCCTTGACTTCGACATGCTCATGGACCGCAACATGCTCGTCGGTACCCCCGAGTATGTCACCGAGAAGATCAAGGAGCTCCAGAGCGAGGTCGGACTGGAACACATGATGCTGTGGACCACCCACCCGGGCCTCGAGCACTCCAAGGCCATGCGTAGCCTGGAATTGTTCTCCGAGAAAGTGATGCCGAGCTTTGTCTAGGATCCAGGAAGCCATCTCCCCCGAGGCCCGTGCGGCCGGCATCCGCAAGGTCGTGTACTACCAGGAGGAAGTCCTCTTGGAGAACGGGACCGAACCGGCCATCCCAGCCCTGCGTGCCTCGGCGGCCGCCGTCATCGCCAACCCGTGGTTGGGAACTTCCCCGGACACCGACCTGGCGGAGGCCGCAGAACGCATTGCCCCACATATTGCACACCTGCTCACAGACCGCCTGC
This sequence comes from Paeniglutamicibacter sp., assembly GCF_046714615.1. NCBI lineage: Bacteria > Bacillati > Actinomycetota > Actinomycetes > Micrococcales > Micrococcaceae > Paeniglutamicibacter > Paeniglutamicibacter sp. The sequence continues at coordinate 29,799 of NZ_JBKKAP010000039.1, read as the reverse complement.
TGGAAAACCTCGGTGGCATCGACAAGGTGGAGGCATTTGGCAAAGCTGCCATGGTGGGAACCGGTGGCGAGATCGAACATGCCGGGGCCCTGATCCACACGCCCTTCTTCGGCAACCTGGTGCGGGAGTTCCTCGACGGGTCGTCGATCATCTGCTTCGCGGATGAGCGGGCCGAGGCCGGCCAGTCCATCGTCGTACCGCTTTGGCACAAGGAGCACGCCGCCACACGCAGCCACTACCAAACAGTCAGTGCCCGTATCGCCGATGCCCCCGAGCCCGGGGAAATCGTGGTCATAGCCGCGGCATCCACCGGCCCGCGCCCGCACTCGCGCATCGGCGACCGCACCACCGACCGTCCCGTGAATTCAACCATCCTGTTAGGAGCCAGATCATGAACGTCCGCAAGATTGTGACCTATGTCGAGGAAATCCTCACCGAGGGCGGCCGCCCGGTCGAGCCGGCGGCCCGCGTGGCCGTTGTCGCGGCCATCATTTCCAACCCATGGGCCGGACAGGGGTTCGTCGAGGACCTGACCGAAGGCATTGACAGCACCGCCTCGGATCTGGGCGCACTGCTCGCGCCGCGCGTCATCGAGGCCCTGGGCGGCGAGGTCGAGGCCTACGGCAAGGCCGCCATCGTGGGACTCGAGGGCGAGGTGGAACACGGCTCAGCGCTGATCCACACGCTGAAGTTCGGGGACCATTATCGCAAGGCCGCCAACGCCACCACGCTGCTGCCCGCCGTGGAAAAGCGCAGCGCCGCCGGAACCGCCTTTGACGTGCCGATGAAGCACATCACCGATGCCACGATCCGTTCCCACCACCAGAGCGTCGAGGTCCGCATTGCCGATGCGCCGCACCCGGGCGAGATCCTGGTAGCCTTGGCCGCCTCGGCCCAGGGCCGTCCGCAGCAGCGCCTGGCCGCGCTGTCCACCGAACTGTAGCCATGGCCTCCGAGCTGACACCACTGGTGCTGCTGCACGGAGTGGGACTTGACCGCAGCATGTGGTCCGAGTTCCACGCCCGGGCGAGGGCCCTGACCTCGCGGGAGATCATCGCGCTGGACCTTCCCGGCCACGGTGCCGAACCGGACCTTGCGGATCCGGTGACACTGGCCGAGCTTGCAGGCGATGTCGCGCGCCGACTGCCCGGGCGCGTGCATCTTCTTGGGTTCTCGCTGGGCGCCCTGGTTTCCCAGCACCTGGCACGGTTTCGCCCCGAACTTGTAGCGAGCCTGACCAGTGTCAGCTCGGTGTGCCAGCGCACGCCGGAGGAAGCCGCGGCGGTGCTATCCCGGCTGGAGACCGGCATCACCGATTTCCCCGCCAGTGTCGAGGCCTCCCTCCAACGCTGGTACCCAGCCGATTGCGGGGTGCCCGATTCTGTCATTGACCGCACCCGCAAGGTCTTGCTGTCCAACGACATCGACTCCTACCTCCATGCCTACCGGGTCTTCACCACGGGCGATGCGGTGATCGGCCCGGAATTGCACCGGATCGAGACACCGGCCCTCGCCCTCACCGGAGAACTGGATCCGGGGTCCACCCCGGAGATGTCGCGCCGCCTGGCCACCGCGATCCCTGGCTGCCGGCTGGAGATCTACGCCGGGGTGCGGCACATGCTGCCCGTCGAACGGGCAGCCGAGCTGGCACGCTCCGTCACCACCTTCATTTCCGAATCCACGGGAGAACCACATGCTTAAGCAGTACGGTCACTTCATCAACGGGGCGTTCGTGGCCCCACTCGAAGGCGAATACTTCGAGAGCCACAACCCCGCGACCCTCGAAACGCTCTATGAGGCCGCGCGCGGCAGCGCCGCAGACGTCGACGCCGCCGTCGAGGCCGCCCGGCGGGCTTTCGAGAACCCCGCGTGGCGGCGGATGAGCCAGACCAAGCGCGGCCACTTGTTGCGTCGGCTGGGCGACCTGATCGGCGAAAACGCCGAGGAGCTGGCACGCCTGGAGACCCAGGACAACGGCAAGCTGCTGCGCGAGATGCGCGGCCAGCTCGCCTCGGTGCCCGAGTATTACTACTACTACGCCGGTCTGGCCGACAAGATCCAGGGCAGCCAGATCCCGTCCAACTCGCCTGACCTGCTGAACTACACCCAGCGCGAGCCACTGGGCGTGGTCGGGGCCATCACCCCCTGGAACTCGCCGCTGACGTTGACCACCTCGAAGCTGGCCCCGGCCCTGGCCGCGGGAAACACCATTGTCATCAAGCCCTCGGAGTACACCTCGCGCACCATCCTGCGGGTTGCCGAGCTGACCGTCGAGGCTGGCTTCCCGGACGGCGTGGTCAACGTCGTGACAGGTTTCGGCGCCGAGGCGGGTGCAGCACTGGTGGCCAACACCACTATCGCCAAGATTTCCTTCACCGGTTCGACTGCCACCGGGTCGGCCATCGCCGCTTCCACAGCGGCCCGGTTCATCGGATCCACCCTGGAGCTGGGCGGCAAGAGCCCGAACATCGTCTTCGAGGACGCCGACGTCGCCAACGCCTCCATGGGCGTGGTGGCCGGGATCTTCGCCGCGGCCGGCCAGACCTGCATCGCCGGTAGCAGGGTCTTCGCCCACCGCTCCGTCTACGACGAGTTGTTGGAGCGGGTCTCCGAGCGTGCCAAGAGCATCGTCATCGGCGACCCCATGGACCTGTCCACCGAACTTGGCCCGCTGGCCTTCGCCGACCAGCGCGACAAGGTCGATTCCTATGTCTCATTGGGCGTTTCCGAGGGCGCCAACGTGCTCACCGGAGGGACGCGGCCCAAGCTCGAGCTGCCGGGATACTTCTACTCCCCCACCGTCCTGACGGACGTGGACAATTCCATGCGCGTGGTGCGGGAGGAGATCTTCGGACCGGTGGCGGCGATCATGCCGTTCGACACCGAGGAGGAGGTCCTGGCCCTGGCCAACGACACGGAGTACGGCCTTGCCGCCGGGGTCTGGACCAAGAACCTCTCGCGTGCCCACCGGATGGCCAGCCGGTTGGAAGCCGGGACCATCTGGGTGAACACCTACCGGGCCATGTCGCCGATGTCCCCGCGCCAGGGCTTCAAGAACAGCGGCGTCGGAATCGAGCACGGGATGGAGTCGGTCAATGAATACACCCGGCTCAAGAGCGTGTGGATCAACACCGACGAGGGACCGGTTGCCGATCCCTTCGTGATGCGGGGCTAGGAGGAACCATGCCGTTAATTGACGTTTCCATCGCCGAGGGCCGGACCCCCGAGCAACTTCGTGCGCTGGTTGCCGCCTTGCACCATGCTGCCGAAACGAGCGTTGGTGCGCTTCCGGAAAACACCACCGTGATTATCCGTGAGGTGCCCAGCACGCATTGGTCCAAGGCGAACCAGACGATTGCCGAGCGCACCTTCTGAGACCGGGGCGGCAGGCGACAACTGACGGCGCGGGGCGTTTCCCATGGGAAACGCCCCTCCCCGGTGTTGCAAAAAGCTTGCAGGTCCTTTACGGCTCGGAGATGAAGCCTTCGGCGACCATCCACTCGAAGGCCACGTCCGCGGGCTCGCGGCCCTTGACATCGACCTCCAGGTTCATGGCCTGCAGCGCATCGTCTGTGAGCTTCGGGGAGATCTGGGCAAAGACTTCCTCGATGCCCGGGTACTTGTCGGCAAATTTCCCGAAGAGCACCGGGGCCACGTTGTAGGCGGGGAAGTATCCCAGGTCGTCCTCCAGGACCGTCAGGTCCAGGGCCTTGATCCGGCCATCGGTGGTGAAGACCTCGCCGAAGTTGCAGTCGCCGTTGTCGGTGGCACTGTAGATGGCCCCGGTGTCGTAGATGCCGACGTTCGAGTCGGGCACCGACTTGGGATTGCCGCGCTCGAGCCCGTAGAGATCCAGCATCGGGTTCAGGCCGTCGGAGCGGGAGTTGAATTCCGCGTCGACGCAGAACGTCAGGTCCTGGGGATCCAGGCCCTTGAGCTCGGAGAGCTTGGAGATTCCGCCAAGGTCCTCGACCGCTTCACTGCGCACTGCCATGGCATAGGTGTTGTTCATCGGCGCGGGCCTGCCCCAGGTGATCCCGTTGCCCAGGTCCTGGTCATGCACCGACTGCCACATCTTGGCCTGGTCGGCAATGCCTTCCTCGTGCCCCAGGTAGGTCATCCATGCCGTGCCGGTGTAGTCCCACATCATGGTCGCCTGGCCGGAATGGATCAGTTCGCGGGCAGGCTGGCTGCCGGGAACGTTCGTCAGGTCCTTGACCTTGAATCCGGCGGCTTGGCCTGCAAGCACGGCGATCTTTCCCAGGATCAGCTGTTCGGTGAACGCCTTGCTGGTCACGGTCATGGTTGGGTTTTCGGGCAGGTTCGGAAGCGGGCTGATGCTGCCCGGCCCGGCGGGCGGCACGTACGAGGCCGCCGAGGACAGTCCACACCCGGTCAGCAGCACGCCGGCCGCCGCCGCCACGAGCGCGGTTGTTTTGATCCATTTTCCTGCATTCATCTCTAAAGTCCTTTCGGCCGGGCGAGCTGTTCCACGACACGGCCGAGCCAGTCGATGAGCAGCGCCAGCAATGCCACCAGCAGGGATCCCGCAATCAGCACGACCGTGAGGTTCAGGTTCACGCCGGTGGTGATCAAGATGCCCAGCCCACCGCCGTTGATGAAGGCGGCGAGGGTCGCGGTGCCGACCAGCAGCACCAGTGCGGTGCGGATGCCCGAAAGCATGACCGGGACCGCCAGCGGCAACTCGACCTTGAACAGCACCGACATCGAACTCATGCCCATGCCGCGGCCGGCCTCGACGAGGCGTTCGTCAACCTGCTTGAGCCCCACCATGGTGTTGGTCAGCACCGGCAGGATCGCGTACAGCACCAGCGAGATGACGGCAGCCCAGTATCCGAAGCCCAGCCAGAAGGCCAGGATGACTACCAGGCCAATGGCCGGGGCCGCCTGTCCGATGTTGGCCACGGCCATCACCGGGTTGGTGAATCGGCGCATGGAGGGACGGGTGAGAACGATCCCCAACGGGATGGCGATCACCAACACGATCAGCGCTGCAACCACCGTGAGGTTCAGGTGCTCGACGGTGTAACCCCAGAGGGTTGCCGGGTCCAGCGTGGTGCGCTCGGTCTCGGTCAACTCGGCGTTGGCCAGCCAGATCGCCACGGCTGCCAGCGCCGCAAGGATTCCCAGCAGCTGCAGGCCCAGCACCCGCCACGGGTGCTCGGTGGGGCGGCTCGGCTCGGTGATCTGGGCCAGGTTGGAGCCTGCGGCAAGTGTGCTCATCGCGGTTCCTCCGTTCTGTGCGGCTCCGCCGCCACGGCGTTCTCCACGGAGAGTGCCGGAATGGCGCCGGAGTTCAATCCGACGGGGGCGTCGGACCCGTCCGCGGACGAGGAGTTGGCCTGGGAGATGGCCTCCATAATGGTCTTCACGTTGATCAGGCCCCGGAAGACGTCGCGCCGGCCGGTGACCACTGCCGTTTCGGAGCTCGAGACCAGCATGGTGTCCAACGCGTCATTCAGGGTCGACTGGTCGCTGACCAAGGGCATCGATTCGTCGACGGTGTCGTCGACCAGCTGCAGGCGGGAGAGCTGGCGACGAGTGAGGCGGCGGATGGGCCTGCGGCGCTTGTCCAGCACCACGGCGTAGGAATCGCCGGCGCCCTGGACCCGGGAGAGCACGTCGCTGGCCAGCTCGCCGGGCAGCGCGGTGATCGCATCCTTGAGCTCGACCTCGTTCACCCGGGTGAGGGTGAGCTGCTTGAGGCCGGCACCGGAGCCAATGAAGTTCTCCACGAACTCGTTGGCGGGGTTGGCCAGGACGCGTTCGGGTGAATCGTACTGGACGAGCTGGGCGCCCTCGTCGAAGACGGCGATCCAGTCCCCGAGCTTCACTGCCTCGTCGAAGTCGTGCGTGACCATGACGATGGTCTTCTGCACCTCGGACTGGATGTTCAGCAGTTCGTCCTGCAGGCGCTGGCGGGTGATGGGGTCCACCGCGCCGAAGGGCTCGTCCATGAGCAGCACGGGCGGATCGGCGGCCAGCGCGCGGGCAACGCCCACGCGCTGCTGCTGCCCGCCGGAGAGTTCCTTCGGGTACCGGTCGCGGTAGATGGACGGATCCAGCGAGACCAGCTCCAGCAGCTCATCGACACGTGCGGCGATCTTGTCCTTTTTCCAGCCCAGCATCTTGGGAACGATGGCGATGTTCGCAGCCACGGTCATGTGCGGGAACAGTCCCCCTGCCTGGATGACATAGCCAATGCGGCGGCGCAGGGTGTCGCCGTCCATCTTGGTGACGTCTTCGCCGTTGATGACGATCTTTCCGCCGGTGGGTTCGATGAGGCGGTTGATCATTTTCAGCGTGGTCGTTTTGCCGCAGCCCGAGGGGCCGACGAACATGACAATGCTTCCGGCGGGGATTTCGAGGGTGAGTCCGCCGACGGCCGGCTTGATTTGGCCGGGGTATTGCTTGGTGACTACGTCAAGCAAGATGGATGCGCCAGTGATGGCGTCAGAGGATTCAGACACGGATACCTCGCGGGGTGGTGAGTCGGCCGATGCCGAGCAGAATGAGATCAAGAATGAAGGCCAGGATGACCACGCCGATGACGCCAACAAGCACGGAGTCAAAGGCCTTGGCGCCACCCAGGCGGGATAGGCCGGAGAAGATGAATCCGCCGAGGCCTGGGCCCAGTGCGTATGCGGCAATCGCAGCGACGCCCATGACCATCTGGGCCGAGACCCGGATGCCGGAAAGGATGACGGGCCATGCCATGGGAAGTTCTACGGTGGCCAGGGTGCGCATGCGGCTCATGCCGATGCCGCGGGCCGACTCTACGACGGACGGAGAAATGCCGGCCAGCCCGACGATGGCATTGCGGACAATTGGCAGGGCGGCAAAGAACGTAACCACGATGACCGCGGGCGTGACGCCGAACCCGAATGGGGCGATCAAGAGGCCAATGGCGGCGAACGAAGGGATGGTCAAGCCAATGGCAGAGACTCCGTTGGCCATGGAAGCTAGAGACTTATTGCGGTAAACCAACGCCGCGATCACCACGGCGATAATCGTTGCGAGGATCAGACACTGCGCAACTAGCGAGAAATGCTGCCACGAGGCAAACAATATTTGGCGGAATCTTTCGCCAATGAATTCAAACACATCAAAACCTGCTTCACTTTGGTTACGTAGCGTGCTCTCCTCGGACCGAAAGGCCTTGGATACCGTGCAAACATACGTGAATGGGCGCTTCATATCTACTTGAGATTGCCCCGACCAGCCCATCGAGATTGTTTCGTAATTGATGGAGTTATCCGGGAATTACCCGTTCAACTCGGCATTTGAAGAGTCGTTGGATTTCGACATGAAGGATCGGAAAATCGTTGAATTCGTAGGACAGATAATCGATTTGACCTCCTCGTGCAGGTATGCCCTGATCCTACTCCGCGTGTCCCCGGCCCAACAGCCTGCTGAGCGCCCTATCGAGCGACGCGATGGATGAAAAAAGTAGTGACACTCACACCTCGGGGCCGCGATCCGATCCGCCAAAACTGCCCTCTGGACACGCGTTCGCACGCATGGCACCGGCCTCGGGCACGTTCCGTTCCGTTCTGTTCCGTTCCGGCGGGTGCCCCGGCCTAGGCGACTGTCTTCCAGCGGCAGGCCAGGAAGGGCGCCGACGGCTTTTGCCGCCCAAAACGACATCAACATCGCTTGGTGCACGAGCGCAGGTGGCTCCGCCGCAAGGCATCCAATGCCAGAACACAGGCGTCGATTGTCAAGCTGGAATCCACCCAACGCGACACCTTCGACGACGTCGGGGTCGCCATGCAAGGCCTGTTCATTGCATGCCACCGCTGCTCGTGCTTCACGTGCGGAAGGAGATTCTGGGGTCTACCGATGTTCCATGAATGCCTATCATTCAGCTCTGCAGCGTCTGTCAGGCCGAACGGGGGAATGCCGGGAATGCCGGGAATCATTATCGGATCTGCCGAGGTCCGGATCCTGGACACGGTTTCCCATGCCAGTTGTTCGAACTGCCAAGTCGGTGGACCGGTGGAAACGCACTTATTGGGTCTCAGCGCGGATCCCACCGTGGTCATGTCCATATACTGAAGTGCTTCCCGTCCCTCGTCAACGGACCGGGCAACGTGCTATACCCGAGGGTCGGCGTCGGGCCTGCCGGAGGGTCTGCCATGTTCCGGGATTTTTTTGGCGGTTTTTTCCCGACCGTGTTAGACATGAAGCTGTGTGTCCGTAACTCCCCATGACCATCCAGCACAGTGCCTCTGGCCGAATTAATAAGGAATTAGCCGTGGATGATCTTGCACAATCGGAACGAATGACCCTGGCATCCCCCGCCTATGCCGTCGACATGATGGCGAATCTGGGCCAAGTCACGCTCGACTGGCGCCACAAATCCATACCAGCCACCTTCCACGGGCAAAGCGCCGCCGAATTCATCTCAAGTGAAGTGGGGCTTTCCCAGCTACAGACGCCGCTGTTGACCCTGGACGTCACGGCCATGACCCACAACCTCAAGCAGATCTCTGCCTGGGGCAGCGCGCGCGGAGTGCTGCTGGCCCCGCATGGCACCACCACCATGGCCCCGCAGCTGTGGGCCGAGCAATTGGAACGCGGCGCCTGGGGCATCACCTTGGCCAACTACGCCCAAATGCGGGTGGCACACGCCCATGGCATCGCCAAGGTGCTTCTGCCCAATACGCTTTCCGATCCGAGGGCCATCGCCTGGGTGTCCTCGGTGACCGGGGACGACTTCAAAGTCGTCTCATGGGTCGACTCATTGCAGAGCGTGGACCTGCTTGAATCCACGCTCGCGCAGCTGGCCGCAGCCACGGGAAGCCTGCCCACTCCCCTGCGGGTGATGGTGGAGCTCGGAGGCGCCGTTGGTCGCACCGGTGCCCGTTCCATCGATGCAGTGCTGGACATCTCTCGCGCCGTGGCGGCATCCACCCACCTCGTTCTGGTGGGCATTGGCGGCTATGAAGGCGCACCGGCGCACAGCGCCGACGAAGCCGCCCTGCAAACGGTGCGCGACTACCTGGTGGAGATGCTCAAGGCGCACAAACTCATTCTGGCGTCTGGGCACTACGCCGACGGGGCAAACCTGATCCTGACCACCGGCGGTAGGGCCAGCTTCGAGGACGTTGCCTCGATGCTGTCCTCCGCCATCGACGCCGGCACCGGCGCAAGCGGCCGGCGGGTCGATGTCCTGATCCGTTCCGGGGACTATCTGGTGCATGACGACCGGTTCCACCGCGGCATCTCGCACTTCGCCCGTCAGGGCCTCGCCCCGTTCCGTGCCGCCATGCACGGCTGGGCCCGCGTCGTTTCCCAGCCCGAGGCAGGCCTGGCCCTGCTCGACGGCGGCAAGCGCGATTTCCCCTTCGACGAGGGGTTGCCCGAACCTCAGGCGATCGGCTGCGACATGGGCGGCGAAATGACCGAATTGGTCGATGCGAGCATCGTGACGCAATACGACCAGCACTCGTTCCTGCGCTTCGATCCGGCCACCACCACGGTGAAGGTCGGCGACGTGGTCCGGCTGGGGCTTTCCCACCCCTGCACGGCCTTTGACAAGTGGACGTTGATCCCGGTCCTGGCGGACGCAGTGGAAGACCAACGCGTCGTCTCCCTAGTTCACACCTTCTTCTAATGCGGATCGATGCCGTGCGCCCGATCCCGGTGCGCACCGCCATCACCCGCACCCGCATCATTGACGGCACCGGCGGTGCCGAATACGCGGCCGACATCGTGCTCGAGGAAGGTCTCATTGCCCGGATCCTTCCGGCCGGTTCCTTCGCGGATGACGGGGCCACAAGGGTCATTGACGGATCCGGGCTGGTCACCTGCCCGGGCTTCATTGACATTCAGGGGCGTTCGGGCCCGGCCCTACCGGTTGATCCGGCACGCCTGGCCGCGCTCACCCAGGGCGTGACCACGGAAGCCCTGGTGCAGTGCGGGTCCTCCCGGCGCACCGTGGGCCAAGACCTTGACCTGCTTGATGTTGGCCAAGGCACCAACGTCGCCTATCTGGTGGCCCAGGGCACCGTGCGGGCCATGGCCATGGGAAGCGCGGAGGGTGCGCCCACGGCCGAGCAGCTCGTTGCCCAGGTCACGGCCGTGGCCGATGCCCTGGAGCAAGGCGCGGTGGGGCTGTCCTCCGGCCCGGAACATGCGCCGGGGGCACATATCCCCGCGGCGGAGCTCGAGGCCCTGTGCACCGTGGTTGCTGCCTACGGCGGCTACTGGTCCCCCATCCTCGACCCGAACAACGGCTCGGTGCTGGACGCCGTGGCCGGCAGCATCGCGCTGGCCGCCAAGACCGGGGTGTCCCTGCACCTGGCCCAGCTGAGCCTGGGCACCGGGGACGAGCAAGGCAAGGTCGCGGAATTATTGGCCCTGCTTGACTCGGCCCTGGACTCCGGGGTCAACCTGAGCTGCGATTCCCACCCTTACCTCGAGAGCCCCGCGCTGTTGTCCTCGCTGCTGCCTGCGTGGGCGCGGGACGGGCCGGCCACCGACGTCCTGGCCCGGCTCAACGATGCCGATGCCGTGGCACGGATCCGTGCCGAGCTGGAGACGGACGGGAGCATTGACTGGGACGCGGTGCGCATCGCCTCGGTGGGTTCCGAGCAGCTGGCCATGCTGGTGGGCCAGGACATCGCCGGCATCGCCGCGATCCAGTCAACCGATGCCATCACCACGTTCGTGCGGATCCTGGGTGCCGATTCTCTGGCCACGAGCATCCTGCGCCGCACGGGCAACGAGGAAAACCTGCGGTCGATCATGGGGCACCGCAGCCACATCGGTGCCGGAGTCGGGTTCCCCGACGCCGCTGCCCACCCCGGAACCTGGGGCGCCTTTCCGCGCCTGGTGGGACACTACGTCCGGGACACGGAGCTGATGGACCTGCCTGCCATGATCCACCAACTTACCGGCCGTCCCGCGGCCCGGCTGAGTCTGGCCTCTCGCGGGGTGCTGGCCGCAGGAAACGCCGCCGATGTGCTCGTCTTCGACCCGGATGCCATTATTGACATGGCCACCCTTGCCGATCCACGGCAACCGGCGGCAGGAATCAAGCATGTGTTCGTCAACGGCGTGGCCGCCGTTTCCGGACACCTACCCACTTCGGCCTTGGCAGGCCGGGCGCTGCGTCGCAGCGCGGAAGGAAGAACACAACACTCATGAACACGCCGGAACTGATTCAGATGCTCCACCGGGACAAGGCACTGGCGGTGGTGCGCACCGAAGCGATCACCGACGCCGCGGAATTGTGCGGCGCACTGGTTTCCGGGGGCATCAACGCGGTGGAACTGACCTTCACGACCCCCGGGATGCTCACCCACCTGGCCCGCGCCGCCGACACCGTCCAAACGCACGGCGCGGTGGTCGGGGCCGGAACCGTGTTGCATGCCGACCAGGCGCGCGCCGCCATCGATGCGGGGGCCAGGTTCATCATTGCCCCGGGGATCCGCCCGGAGGTGGCCGAGGTCGCCGCGCAGGCGGGGGTCCCCTTCTGCCTGGGCGCCATGAGCCCCACCGAGGTGGCCATGGCCCTGGACCTGGGCAGCGCGGTGGTCAAGATCTTCCCCGCCGCAATCATGGGTTCGCGCTACCTCACCGAGCTGCAGGGCCCCTACCCGGGAGTGCGCCTGCTGCCCACCGGAGGCATCACCCTGGCCAACGCCAAGGAATTCCTGGACGCCGGGGCACTGGCCGTGTGCGTCGACTCCTCGGTGGTCCCGGCGGCGCTGGTCGCCGGCGGGGAACACGACGCCATTGCCAGGCTCGCGGCCGAATTCACCGCCGCCCTGCACTAAACGGGGGCCACGGCGGAAGACAAACTCCGTCACCGGTGCCCGGGCAGCGCTGCGCATGTGATGGGATAAGGGCATGAAACTTGCTACGTTGCGCCGGTCCGGTGCGCCCGAAAACACCTTTGCCGCCCTGATCACCGAGAAGCACTTCACGGAGCTTGAGGGCTTCGCCGACGTGGGCGCGTTCCTGGCCGCCGACGCGCAGGCGCGCACCGCCGCCCTGGGTGCGGCGGCCACCGGCACCGCCGCCGACCTGGCGGAGGCCGACTACGCCCCGCTGATCACCAACCCGGCCAAGGTGTATTGCATCGGTTTGAACTACCGCAACCACATTGCGGAGGTCGGCAAGGAAGAACCCGAGTTCCCCACGGTCTTCACCAAGTTCGCTTCCTCGCTCGCCGGTGCCAACGACGAGATCGAGATCCCGGCCGAGGACCACCGCATCGACTGGGAGGGCGAGCTGGCCGTCATCATCGGGGAACCCGGACGCCGCATCACCGAGGCCGATGCCCACAAGCACATTGCCGGCTATGCGGTCTCCAACGACGTTTCCATGCGCGGCTACCAAGGCCGCACCTCCGAGTGGACCCAGGGCAAGTGCTGGGATGCTGCATCCCCGTTGGGCCCCTGGCTGGTCAGCCCCGAGGACTTCGCCGCGGGCGCGAAGATCACCACGCGCGTAAACGGCGTTCTCGTCCAGGAGGACTCCACCGCCGACCTCGTTTTCTCCCCCGCCGCGCTGGTGGCCTACCTCTCGGTGTTCAATGAGCTGCGCCCGGGCGACGTGATCCTCACCGGGACCCCTGCAGGCGTGGCCCTGGGTCGGCGCAACGAGGCCGGACGCCACCCGTGGCTGAAGACCGGGGACGTGCTGGAAACCTCCATCGAATCCCTGGGCACCAGCCGCAACACCTTCAGCTAGAAACCGCCGATCCCGGCGAGAGCCGGGCGCAGTGGCGGATGCCTTCGCCGCTGCGCCCGGGGCCACGGCCGGTCCAGCAAGAAACCATTGGCCGTCGCCGCTATCGACCGGGGCAGGGAAGCACCCGGCGGCCCGTTGCCGGCGTAACACCGGGTGGACATTTCGCATGCGAATCGTAGGCTGGGGCACATGACGTTTACCACCTGCGACCTCTTCGACAACGATGAAACCCTGCAATCGGTTTCCCTGCAATTTGAAAACCTCGGTGCCCACCCCCGCTTCAGCGGGCCGGTGCGCACGGTGCGCTGCTACCGGGACAACGGCCTGGTCAAGTCCCTGCTCAATTCCCCGGGCGATGGAGCGGTGCTGGTTGTCGACGGCGCCGGGTCGCTGGAATCCGCGCTGATGGGCGACATGATTGCCGCCGCCGCGGTGGAAAACGGCTGGGCGGGTGTCGTGATCAACGGTGCGATCCGCGACCGCGTGGCCCTGGCAGACACGCCGCTGGGCATCAAGGCCCTGGGCTCGAACCCGCGCAAGAGCGCCAAGGACTCGGTTGGTGCGGTGGACTTGGTGGTGACCTTTGGTGGGGTCACGTTCACCCCGGGAGCCATCCTCCACTCGGACGAAGACGGCATCCTGGTCACCGCCTGATCTGGCCAGTCGTGGCCCCGGCCCCTGGTTCACTGACGGGGCCCTCAGGGCTCCGCGGGAACAAGCCGCGCCCCGTCTTTGTTCTTGTGTAGGCTCGAACGCAGGAACAATTCCGTGGCCACTGCCACGGTGCAGAACCAAATGAGGGGCAGGAAATTCATGAAGGTCACGATCATTGGCGGCCACGGCAAGGTCGCGCTGCTGGCAGCCGCCCAGTTGGCCCAGCGCGGGGACACCGTCACCTCGATCATTCGCAATCCCGACCACATCACGGATATCGCCGCCACCGGTGCCACGGCCCTGGTGCTGGATGTCGAAAACGCGACGGCCACCGAAATGGCCGAGGCCTTCGCGGGCGCCGACGCGATTGTCTGGTCCGCCGGTGCCGGCGGCGGCAACCCCGACCGCACGTACGCGGTTGACCGCGATGCCGCCATCCGTTCCATGAACGCGGCCGAGATCGCCGGAACCAAGCGCTACGTCATGGTCTCGTTCCTCACCGCCGCCACCGAGTACCTGGTGCCCCTGGATGACCCGTTCTACCCGTACATGGCCGCCAAGATCGCCGCCGACGAACACCTGCGTGCCAGTGCCCTGGACTACACCATCCTGGGACCCGGGGCCCTGACCCTTCAGGAGCCGACCGGGCGGCTGAAGCCTAACCCCGACCCTGCCTCCGACACCTCGACATCCCGGGCCAACACCGCACTGGCCATCGTGGCGGCACTCGATGAGCCGGCAAGCATCGGCCGCACCATCAACTTCAGCGACGGGGACGTCCCGGTCGCGCAGGTCATGGCCGAGGGCAACTAGTCAAGCCGTACACCGCGCCGTGAACCGCACGCGGCGCGCTTCGCGGAGGGCTGCGTCAGCAACCTGGACCGGAAGCCTGCGCTGGCCACCCGCACTGGCACGAGTAGCCGCCGGCGCAGGGCGTCTCAGTATGAGGTTGCCACACCCAGGCTGAGCGCGCTCTCGAAGCGCGGGGCACCGGGGAGGTAGAACGTATCCAGCTCGGTGATCTCAAACCCGGCCTCGCGAAGCAGCTGCTCGATGGAGCGTGTGAGGTGGCAGCCTCCATCAAGCAGCTTCTGGATGGGTTCGAACCTTCGCTGGAAGCGTTGGACCTTTTCATCGGGTGCCAGCCCGTGTTCCAGGAAGTGCAGCGCCCCTCCGGGCTTCAGGACTCGGCGGACCTCGGCCAGTGCCGCTGCGGCATCCGGGATGGTGCACAAGGTGAAGGTGCTCAGTGCGGCATCGAATTGGCCGTCGGGCTCAGCCAGCTCCTGGGCGTCCGGCGACCCGCGAAGTATCCGCAGGGGCGAGGACGCCCGCACGCCGGCAGAGAGCCTCCACGCGGTGTCGGAGGGGTCAATTGCCACCACCTCGGTGGTGGCTGACGGGTAGTGGAGAACGTTGCTTCCCGAGCCGAAACCCAGTTCCAGCACCCGCCCGCCAAGCCCCGTGCACACCCTTTCGCGCAGCGGGGCCAAGGACTCGTTCCCGCACGCGAATGCGATGAGGCGCGGCAACACGTGCTTCACATAAGGATTGGCCATCAAGCCCAGGCCTTGGATCGTTTGGATCGTTCTTCGCCCATGCCAACAGTCTCTTCCCGCATCGTCGCGCAATCAAGGGAACGACGGTCTGCCACTCCGCATAGGACAAAAGAAAAAGGTCTGGCAGCCGCGCCGTGATGCGCAGCTGCCAGACCCGTCGTCACCCGGAGGCGACGGAAGGTTTTAGGCGTTCCACAATCCGTAGGAGTCGGCCAGGTCGGCGATCTTCTGGGCACGGGCCAGACGCGGCAGGTAGGAACCGTCGCCCACAGTGGCACCTGCCGCGTGGGCGTCAAGCATGTCGTGGGCCCAGGACAGCTCATCCGTGCTGGGCGAGAGACCCAGGTTGATCTCATCGACCTGGTTGCGCGAGAGCGACAACTTGCCGGTCATGCCCATCGACGCGGTGATCGCGGAGTCGGCCAGGACCTCTGCTGCGTCGGCGCCGGGAGCCGACGGGCCATCGATGGCACCGGGGAGCTTGCCCACGCGCGATGCCACCACGAGCTTGCCACGGGCATAGGCCAGGGCGAGCGGGTCACCGGAGACGCCGGTGTCCTTGCGGAAGTCATTCACGCCGAAGGCCAGGCGGAAGGTGCCGGGGGCTGAGGCAATGGCGGTGGCGCTTTCGATGCCAAGAGCGGATTCGATCAGGGCGAGCACCGGAGTACCTGCCTGGAGTCGCATGGCCGTGTAGGTGACCTGCTCCGGCTTTTCGGTCATGGCAAGCATGACACCACGCAGGCCTGGGGCCTTGGAAAGGGCGGCCAGGTCCTTGGCCCAGAAGTCGGTATCAATCCCGTTGACGCGGACCCAAGCGGTCATTCCGGTGGAAAGAGCCTCGACCACGGCATCGCGGGCGGCATCCTTCTTGTCGTCGGGAACCGCGGCTTCCATGTCGAAAATGACCGAGTCAGCCTCGGAGGCCAAGGCCGGCGCAAAATCCTCGGGCTTGGCTGCATTAACAAGGAGCCAAGATCGGGAAAGTTTTGCGGGAAGGTTAGCTGCGCGACGGTTACGGAATGCCATGCCTCCAGCCTACCGACTTCGCGCGCCAAGGTACCAACGCGCGAAGTACTGCGGGCACACAAAGCCGCGAAAGATCATGAAATTCCGTGTTGGTGTGACCAACTCGACGCACATGTTTCACACGTCACCTAAATTGAAGTAAGGTTTTTGAGGCCCTGTATCGGCCGTCACAGCAAAGCACCACCTCTCCTCAAGGATCGTCAGCACCATGACAGAACAAACGCTCGACAAAGCCCAGGGCGGAGAGTCCCCCGACGGCAATCCGCCGCTCGAACGGGCCCTCTCCAACCGCCACATCCAGCTCATGGCCATTGGCGGTGCCATCGGCACGGGTCTGTTCATGGGATCGGGCAAGACCATATCAGTGGCCGGCCCGTCGGTCATTTTCGTATACATGATCATCGGCTTCATGCTCTTCTTCGTCATGCGTGCCATGGGTGAATTGCTGCTGAGCAACTTGAAGTACAAGAACTTCGGCGACTTCGCCGGAGACCTCCTGGGTCCGTGGGCCTCGTTCTTCACGGGTTGGACCTACTGGTTCTGCTGGATCGTCACCGGCATCGCCGACGTGGTCGCGATCGCCCACTACGTCGCCTTCTGGTGGCCGAACCTGGCCCTGTGGATCCCGGCGGTCCTCTGCATCCTGGTCTTGCTGGCCCTGAACCTGCCCACGGTCCGAGCCTTTGGCGAGACCGAGTTCTGGTTCGCGCTGATCAAGATCATCGCCATCATGGCCCTGATCGTCGTAGGCCTGGTCATGATCATCATGAGCTTCGAAACCGATGGCGCACGCGCCTCCTTCACCAACCTGTGGGAGCACGGCGGCATGTTCCCGACCGGCTTCATGGGCTTCGTCGCAGGCTTTCAGATCGCCGTATTCGCCTTCGTGGGCATCGAACTGGTCGGCACCGCCGCCGCGGAAACCAAGGACCCGGAGCGGAACCTGCCCCGCGCAGTGAACTCCATCCCGATCCGTGTGCTGCTCTTCTACGTCGGTGCCCTGGTCATCCTCATGGCCGTCCGTCCGTGGACCAGCTACTCCGCCGACGAGTCCCCCTTTGTTGGCATGTTCGCCCTGGCCGGCCTGGTCGGCGCGGCAGGTGTGATCAACTTCGTGGTGCTCACCTCGGCGACTTCCAGCGCGAACTCGGGCATATATTCCACCTCGCGCATGGTTTATGGGCTGGCTCGCGAGGGCGACGCACCCAAGGGTTTCGGCAGGCTTTCGAGCCGCAAGGTCCCGAAGAACGCGCTCATCTTCTCCTGCATGTTCCTGCTCGCCGGAGTGGCCCTGCTCTACGCGGAGGGCTCAGTGGCAGAGGCCTTCACCTTGGTCACCACGATCTCGGCGCTGTGCTTCATGTTCGTGTGGTCGATCATCCTCATCAGCTACATCGTCTACCGCCGCCGCCGCCCGGAGCTGCATGAGGCCAGCAAGTTCAAGATGCCCGGCGGATTGTTCATGCCCTACGTGGTGCTGGCCTTCTTCGGCTTCATCATCTGGGCACTGACCACCCAGCCCGACACCATGATGGCCCTGATCTTCACCCCGATCTGGTTCATTGCGCTGGGCATCGGCTACCTGATGCTGCGCCGCAACCCGGAGCACGCGGCAATGCGCGCCGCTCACGACGCCAAGGTCGCTGCCGAACATGCCGCACGCAGGGCCCGCCTGCGCGCCTAGCACCCCCGCAACACGTCTAGACGGCGGTTGAGGTAACCCGATTCACGGGTCATCTCAACCGCCGTCTTTCGCATTGGCCGCGGAAGCCGGCCCTGCTTTCAGGGCCCGGGACGTCAATTTAGGCAAATCGGCTGGGCGTTTTTCCGTTCGGTTGGGTCCGGAGAACAGGGAGCGACCTGCAGCAAGGAAAAATTTGGTCCGTAAAGCCCGAGGCTCACGTTGCACTGCGCCTTGTACAGGGTCTCGGGCACCAAGCGCACCCATTGTCCATGGAATTCGAATATGTCGCCTTCCCCGTAGCTGCCGCCGCGCGCCAGCAATGTACGGACCAGATGATGCATCAAGCTCGGGGTCCCTTGGGGAAATTCGGTGAAATCCTCCATCCCCGCAATCAACTCGGGAAGGCCCTTCTCCGTCAGCCCAACCGAGTAGCAAACTTCCTGCCGGTGTTCCGAGTCTGCATCGTTGATGACGCAGTAGTCTTCCCGGGCGATCTGTTCTCGAGTCGGTTGCAGCACCGCCAGGCTTTCGGGATCCGCGGCTGGTCCAAACAGCATTTCCTTGCCCCTTATCTTCAACGTTTTCCGCCCGCGACCGGCCTGTAACCGGCAGGGGCGGCGACGGACTTGAACATCACTGCCGGCGTGGATGACGGCACCTCGCGATCCATGAAATGGATTTCCAGCACCCGTGTTCCGTGCCCGTAGCGGGCGTAGGCGCCGAGGGCGAACTTGGTGGCCCCGTGCATGGTGGAGAAGTATAGTTTTTGTCCGTTGGACCAGTCGGCGGTGTGGCCGTTGTCGAAGTGCTCGTGTCGGCGGACCACCGACATCGCAAAGCCGTTGAGCATCGCGTTGGTGTCGTTCATGTCCTGCCCTCGGACCAGGAACTCGGGCTCGCCCAGCGCCGTGAGCCCCATGGTGTAGCCAAAGCAGCGGCGCTGGTTGGGGTCTTCCACATACTGGATGGCCCAGCCGTGCTGCTCGATCAGGTTGTTGATGCTTCGTTGGACTTCTTCGGCCGACCACCCGTCGCACTCGAGGCACATGGTTCCTGCTCCTTGGTTCGTCTTGATGTTTCGCTGACATCACCAAGTGTTCGCCGATCCAAGGGCATTTTGGGCCCTCATTGAAAATTGTGGATAACTTTCTGCGGACACGAAAACGGCGCATGGCGCTTGCGCCGTAACCTGCGGGGGTATGGTTAGGCTCCGGCCGCCACGGCTTGCTCCTTGCGCGCACTTCCGTTGGGCCCGAAGGCGCCACGGTAGGCCGCACCCGGATGGTTATCGGGCAGCCGGTCGCTCCCGAAGATCTTGTTCCGCAGCGTGCCGGGCTCGTACTTCTTCTTCGCCAGCCCGCGCTCCTGCAAGGCGGGCAGGATGCGCTCGTTGAATTCCAGGTAGGTGCCGGGCAGGCGCCAGTTGATCACGTTGATCCCGTCGATCCCCGCGTCCTGCCAGGCGACAAGCTGGTCGGCGATTTCCTCCGGGGAACCGGCAACGATTCCCCGTTCGATACGGGCCTGGGCCAGGTCGGCCAGGGTGGGCTCGCGGTCCAGGGTCGCCTGGCGCAGCCAGTCAACGTGTCCCTGTCCCCCGTTGTTGGGGATGCTGCGCAACTCGGTGTCCTCGGGCAGGCGCGTGCCGTCGGGCAGGATCCCCAGCGAGGAGTGGGTCAGGTAGCCCACCACCGAGGAGTAGTTTGCGTGCTCCTCGCGCTTGGCGTCCAGCTCCTTGTGCGTGGAGCCGACGATGAAGCTGATCCCCTGGAAGAATTTGATGTCTTCCGGTCCGCGGCCCGCACGGACAGCCTCGGCGCGGGCATTTTCGGTGTGCAGCCTGGCCACGTCCGGATTCGGCGGGCCGATGAACACGGCCTCGGCGTGCTTGGCGGCAAATTGAATGCCGCGCGGCGAGCCACCGGCCTGGAAGAGCAGCGGGGTGCGCTGGAGCGAAGGGGCGGGCAGGTGCGGCCCCTCGACCCTGTAGCGTGCGCCGACGTGGTTGATCTTGTGGATCTTCGACGGGTCCGAATAGCGCCCACCTTCCTTGTCCACCAGTAGCGCGCCCTCGTCCCAGGATCCCTCCCAGAGCTTGTAGGCGACATCCAGGTATTCGTCCGCCCAGTCGTAGCGGGCGTGGTGTTCAGCCAGGGCATCGAAGCCGAAGTTCCGCGCCGCGTTTTCCTGCGTGCTGGTCACGATGTTCCACGCGATGCGGCCTTTGGAGATGTGGTCAAGGGTGGAAACCTGGCGGGCGAAGTTGAACGGATGGTTCTGCATCACGTTGGAGGTGTAGGCCAGCCCGATGTCCTTGGTGGCCACGGCCAGGGCGCCGAGGAGCACCGCGGGATCGTTGGACGGGATCTGCAGCCCCTCGTGGACGTTGTCGACGTATTGGCCGTCGGCCGGGCCGTAGAGCCCGGTGACGTCGGCGAAGAACATCGCGTCGAAGAGGCCCTCCTCCAGGGTCTTGGCCAGTTCGATCCACAGGTTCACGTCGTTGAATTCGTGCTGCCGCGCCTCGGGGTGGCGCCACTGGCCGTGGTGGATGTGGCTGGCGGTGTTCATCAGGAAGGCGTTGAACAGCAGGGGCTTGCTCATGCGTTGGCTCCGTTCGGGGCGGTGGTTCCGACGTAGATGGGTGTGGTGCGGTGGTCCCCGGTCAGCCGTTGCTGTCCCACGGCGCGGGCCCGGTAGATCACCGGGTTGTGCTGTCCCAGCACCCGGGCGTTGCGCCAGTGCCGGTCCAGCCCGCGGGTCTCGGAGGCGGCGGAGGCGCCTCCGACCTCGAAGAGCCGGTTGGCCACCTCCAGGGTCTGCTCGACAATGAAGATCTGGGCCTCGGAGAGTTCGGTGTCCAGTTCGGCTGTGGCTCCGGCGTCGAGATTGCCGGCAGCCGACAAGACTGCCGCATTCTGGATACGCGCGCCCACGGCGTCGAGGACCGCATCGATCGCGAACACCGTGGAACTGATCCGACCCACAACTTCTTGCACCAGCGGGTCGCGCTGCGGGGAATCTCCCACCCCGTGGGAAAACGCGCGTTCCCGCCCGCGGACATAGTCAACCGCGTCGCGGCGCACGGCGCGGGCGATCCCGCCCAGGGCCACCAGCAGGATCGCCTGGACATAGGCTGCCCCGAAGCCGACCCCCTCCACGCCGCCGGAGGCATCGATGTTTTCGGCGGCGACCTCGACGTTGCTGAACCGGGTGGTGCCCGAGGCGGTCAGCCGCTGGCCGAATCCGTCCCAGTCATCCACCAGTTCCACGCCGGGGGCGCTGCGGTGCACGCTCACCCGCACCGATTCGCCCGTGGCGGTGTCGGCGCTGACCTTGATCCAGTCGGCGTAGAGGCTGCCGGTGCTGTAGTACTTGGTGCCGTTCAGGACCGTGCGGCCCTCTTCCTCGGTGAGCACCGTGGAGTTGGTTCCCGGCGCATTGCCCTTCTCGGTGGTGGCGTTGCCGAACACGTCCCCGGCCACCACGCGCGGCAGCCAGCGCTCTTTGGCCGCGGCGTCGGTGCCGGAGACCAGGGTTTCCACGGTGGTGAAGTGTGCGCGCAGCGCCTGGACCAGGTTCGAGTCAGCGGCACCGAGTTCGCGCAACAGCAGTAGCGATTGGGCCAGTGTGGCTCCGGAACCGCCGAATTCCAGCGGAACCCGGATCGCGGTGAAGCCCGAGCCTTTGAGCAGGGACACCGCGTCGTGGGCCAGGGTGCGGGTGGCCTCGCTGTGAACCGTGGTGGCGGCAATGGCAGCGAAGACCGGGGCGAAGCGCTCCAGCAGGTCCTTGGTTGCCGGCGGTTGCTCGGTGAGCCCGTGGGCCTGGACAGGACGTTCAAGGCTGACGGTCATGATTTTCCTCCGGTCAGGGTGGTGTTCAGCCGCGGGGCGGCGGCAAGAAGTTTTTTGGTGTAGTCCTCGGCCGGGTCGGCGAAGACCTCGGAGGTGCGTCCGGCCTCGACAACCCGGCCGGCCTCCATCACGACGATTTCGTCGCTCACGTGCTGCACCACGCCCAGGTCGTGGGAGATGAAGAGGTAGCTGAGCTTGAATTCACGTTGCAGCTCATCAAGCAAATCCAGCACTTGGGCCTGGATGGAGACATCCAGCGCGGAGACCGGCTCGTCGCAGATGATCACGACTGGTCCCGGGGCCAGCGCGCGGGCGATGGCAATGCGTTGGCGTTGCCCGCCGGAGAGGCGCAGCGGCAGCCGGGATTCCACCGAGGCGTCAAGGCCCACGGTTTCCAGAAGCCGGATGACCTCCGCGCGTCGTTCGGTGCGGGAGAGCGCTCCGCCCTGGGGCAGAGCGTCGCCCAGGATCCGGGCGACGTCCCATTGCGGGTCGAAGGAGCCCAGCGGGTCCTGGTAGATGGAGGTGATGTGCTTGCGTTGCGGACGGCGCTGCTTCTCGGACAGTGCGCTCCACGCTCGGCCCAGCAGCCGCACTTCCCCTGCATCCGGAATCGTGAGACCCAGGGCCATTCGTGCCACCGTGCTTTTGCCCGATCCCGATTCCCCCACGATCCCCAGCGTTTGTCCGCGGTTCAGGGCGAAGGAAACATCGGCCACGGCAACGCGTTCGCTGCCGTCGGGGTTGCGGTAGCTCTTGCGCAGTTTCTCGGCCACCAGGACGGGAACCGTTGGGTCGCCGGTCGCGTTGGCCGCGCGCTGCGCACCGATCAGCGCGTGCTGGCGCACGGAAATGCCCGTGCCGGCAGGTGCAAGCCTGGTGCCGCGCGGCTTGTCGGTGGGAACCGCACGGAGCAGGCGTTGGGTGTATTCGTGCTGTGGGTTTCCCAGCACCTGGGCAGTGGTCCCGGTCTCGACGATTTCGCCCTTGCGCATCACCGCGATGCGGTCGGCCAGCGTGCCGACCACCGCGAGGTCGTGGCTGATCAGCAGCAGCGAGGTGCCAGCCGCCTTGCGTTCGGCCAGCAGGTCAAGGATCTGTTGCTGAACGGTGGCGTCCAGGGCCGTGGTTGGTTCGTCGGCAATCAGCAGCGCCGGGTCCAGGGCAATGGCCGCGGCAATAAGTGCACGTTGGCGCAGGCCCCCGGAGAGTTCCCCGGAGCGCTGGCGGATGCGCTGTTCGGGTTCCGGGATGCCAACGGACTCCAGCAGGTCCAGCACCTTGGCCTGCCGCGCCGCGGGCGAGAGCCTGGTGTGGATGCGCAGCGAGTCGGCGATCTCCCGGCCGATGGGCCGCAACGGGTCAAGGGAGACCAGCGCGTCCTGCAGGACGTAACCGATCCGTGCCCCACGCACCGTGCGCCACGCCCTGTCGCTATTGCGGCGCAGGTCCTTGCCCTGCAGCTGCAGGGTCTGGGCCGCGATGTCCGCGTTGGCGCCGGTCAGGCCAATGAGGGTGCGGGCGGTCACAGACTTTCCGGATCCGGATTCGCCGACGATGGCCAGGCATTCACCGGCGTGGATCTCGAAGTCCACGCCGTGGACGGTGGGTGTTGCATTGTGCATGGGCCCGAAGGCGATTTTCAGGTCCCGGACCTTGATGACGGGTTCGGTGCCGGTGGCCGTGTTCGACGTTGGTTGCGACATTACTTGTCCTTGAGCTTGCGTTGGATGCCGTGGCCCAGCAGCGTGGTGGTCGCTGCGCTGAGCACGATGAACAGGCCGGGGAAGACCGTCAGCCACCAGGCGTTGCCGATGTAAAGCCGGCCCAGGGAGAGCATGGAGCCCCATTCGGGATCCGGCGGGGTGGCACCCAGTCCCAGGAAGCTCAGCGAGGACGCCCACACAATGGCTTGCCCGACCCCGAGGGTTCCCAGCACGAACAGCGGAGCGGCGACGTTGGGAAGGATGTGGTTGCGGATGATGAAGGCGCGGGAGCGACCCTGCACGATCGATGCCTCCACATAGCCGGAGTCGCGCACCGAGAGCACCTGCGAGCGGATCATCCGGGCGTAGCCGGGTGCCGCGGACAGGCCCACGGCGATGGTGGTCGTCACGACGCCGGGACCCAGGATGGTGATGACCAGCAGCGCCAGCAACAGGCCGGGGAATGCGAAGAGCACCTCCAGGAAGCGGGACACGCCGAAGTCCACGGCGCGGGTGCCAAGCCCGGCGATGGCCCCGAGCACCACGGCCAGGCCGAGCCCGATGACTGTCGCCAGCACGCCGATGAGCAGCGAGCTGCGCGCCCCGTGGATGACCCTGGAGAACACGTCGCGCCCGGATTCGTCGGTGCCGAACCAGTGGGCGGCGCCCGGGGCGGTGAAGGCCTCGGCCGGGTTCATGTCCAGCGGTCCGCTGGGCGCCAGCACCGAGGGGATAATGGCCGCGGCGATCAGGCCCAGGAGGAACACCAAGGGAACGATGATCCCCGGTTCCAGTCCGCGCCCGAGCCGACGGACCGTGCCGGCAACGAATGCGCCCGAACGAGAATCCGAGGCGGTCGACGGGAACTGGGCGGACGGTGTTTCAATGACTGTGGTTTGGGTGCTTTGGGTCATGGCTTCCTCCGGGTCGGTGATGGTCCTGGACAGGTGCGCCGGCGTGCTCATGCCGCACGCAGCCGGGGGTCGGCCAGCCGCTCGGCCAGGTCGCTGAGCAGGGTGACGATGATGTAGATGGCGGCAACCAGCACCACCACGCCGAGCACCACGGGCACGTCCCGCACCAGCACTGACTGCAGCAGGGTCCGCCCGATGCCCGGCCGGGCGAAGACGGTTTCCACGACCACGGCCCCGCTGATCAGCGAGCCCATGGCCCAGCCCGAAAGCCCGATCCCGGGAAGCGCGGCATGGCGCAGGGCGTGGCGCAGGCTGAGCGAGACCTCGGATTCGCCGCGGGCCCGGGAGGAGATGGCGAAGGGCGAGTTCATGGCCGTGAGCATTGATTCGCGCATGACCTGGCCGAGGAACCCGGCCAGCGGTATCGCCAGGGTGAGCACGGGCAAGATCAACCCTTCAATTCCCGGTGCGCCGCTGGTGGCCGGAAGCCACTGCAGGTTCACGCTGAAGACCAGGATGAGCAGGCTGCCCAGCCAGAAATGGGGTACAGCGGCAGAAACGACTTCCAGCAGGTTTCCCACGATTGTGGCTGCCCTGCCGCCGCGTGCCGACCACAATGCCAACCCGAGAGCCAACACCCAGGCTGAGGCCAGCGCCAGGATCGCGAGCACCAGGGTATTGCCAAGCTGATCGCCCAACACTTGTGCCACAGGTTCCCTCAGCTGGTATGAATTGCCGAGATCACCGGTCACGAGTTTGCCGAGGTATGCGCCGTATTGGACCAGGATCGGTTCATTCAAGCCGTTCAGTTCCCGGGTCAGCTCACGCACCTCTTCTGTGGCGTTGTTGCCCGGTCCCCCGAGCAATGCGTCCACCGGATCCCCCGGCACCAGGCGCATCGCGAAGAAGGCAAGCGTGGCAACCGCCCAAAGGACGCCCGCGGCTCCGAGGATACGAAAACCTGTCAGCCGAAGTACCGGCCTCAGCCGTGAACGGCCTGCATTCGAATCGGAGGCGTCGGAAACTGCGGCTCGGGTCGATGGACTGGGGTTCAAGGTTTCGAGGCTCATGATCGGTCCAACCAGGTGTCGTAGAAGGTGGGCATGCCCAGTGGGGAGAGAAGCTTGATTCCTTCGACGTCCGAGCGGATGCCAAGGCGCGTCTGCTGGTCGAAGATCGGGAGCGAGAGGTACTGCTTGTCGATGAGCTGCTGGGCCTTGGCATAAAGCTCGCCACGCTGCTTTTCGTTCCCGGTGGTGGCGGCCAGGCGCAGGGCCTTGTCGATGTCGTCCGCTGGCGGCCCGCTCAGGCCATTGTTGTTGGCGTGGTAGCCGCCCTTGATGACCGAGGGGATGTGCGAGGAATCGTAGACGATGTTCAACACGGAGGGTGAGTTCTTGGTGTAGTACAGCGGCGAGAGTCCGTAGTCCCAGGCGTAGCGCCGGGCGTTGAAGCTTGCCGGCTCCTCTTGGCTGATCAACAGTTCGAATCCGACGGCCTTGGCACTTTGCTGGAATTGCTCGAGCACCGAGACAGGGACCAACACCGCGTCGGACTGGATCACGGTGGTCGAGAGCCGTTGCCCGTCCTTGGTCCGGTATCCCTCGGAGTCCCGGGCGCTCCAGCCGGCCGTATCGAGGAGCCTGCTGGCCTTCTCCACGTCGGTGGAATAGGCGTCCGGGTTTTGCCGGTTGAATTTCGTGATGCTGCTGAGCACGGAATTCGAGCGCGGGACGGTGCTCATGAAGATGCTCTTGAGGGCCGCGTCAACGTCCACCGAGCGCACGAGCGCCTCGCGGACCCGCACGTCGGTCAACGGTCCGGTCGTGGTGTTCAGGGTCAGGTTCACGACGTGTCCGGGCCTGGATCCGATCAAGGTGTCCAGTGCCGGGTCGGCATCCGCTGCCACTGCGTTCTGCGGCTGCAGCACATCGATCACGTCGACCTCCCGGGACTGCAAGGCGGCAAATCGTGCAGCGTGGTCCGGCAGGAAGCGCCAGTTGATCTTTTCGAGGTAGGCGGGTCCCGAGTGCCCGGCCGTGGGTGACGGGGTGTGGTAATCGTCGTTGCGGGTGAGCACGACTTCCTGCTGCTTGGACCAGCTTTCGACCTTGAACGGGCCTGTGCCCACCGGCGAGAGGCAATTTGCCTCGGCCCCGCGTGCCAGCGCCTTCTGGGATTGGATCGGCACCCAGACCTGGGCAAAGTGCTCAAGGAGCGCGTTGTCGGGTTCCGAGAGGTGCAGCCGAGCGGTGAACTCGTCGACTTTTTCAACGGAGGCCACCTTTTCGACGGCCAGGATGCCCGTGCTCGAGAGCGTCTTGGGATCCTTGATGTAGGCGACGTTCTCGATGATGGTTTCGGCGTTGAGCTGCTGGCCGTCGGTGAAGTGGACGTCCCGGCGGACCGTGATGTCCAGGGCCAGCCGGTCTTTTGACCATTTCCAGCTCTTGGCGAGCCAGGGGCCGATTTCGCCCTTTTCGTCCTGGAAGAACAATGGTTCCAGGTACTGGGTGGAGACCAGCGCTTGTGGGACATTGCCTGAGACAATCGGGTCGAGGCAGGCCGGTTCGGTGTCGCCCGTGGCGTACACCAGGGTGCCGCCGGAAACCGGTTCGCTGGTGGGGCCGCTCGCCGAATCCGCGTGGACCGCACCGCCGCAGGCAGTCAATGCCAACAACGCGCCAACCGCGGCGAATGCGAACGGCACGCGCTTCTTGAGGTTCCTTGCGGTTGCGGCGGGTGTTCTGTCCGCGGAACGGGAGGACCTTGTTGGCTCTTCCCGGTACGCCGGCTGGCGGTTTTTCACGGTGGTGCTCCTGTTTGTCGTGGGGTGCGTGGCTGGGGTCCCATGGACCTGAACCTGTTTGGCGCGATGCCTGAGACAGTTCTATCCGTGACCCGGAGCGCGGCGCCAGCACGGAGACGTGGACCCTTTGCATGGGTTCTTAACCCTCAACGCGGCGTCACATCCCGACATCGAGGACGCTTCACAAACGACTCAGATCGACACAAGTGGACATGTGACGACCCGGCACTTCGTAATCTTCCGGGCCGGGGTTCGTGACTGCAAGCATCGATGCAGACCAGCATTGCCGGGGGCGCCAAGCCACCGACGTTCAAGATTTTCCGTGGACCAAAGGGAGTAACACAGTGGGCAAGCCACTTCATTTCAATGCATTCGTCATGAATACGACGAGCCACATCCACCACGGCCAGTGGCGTCGCCCGGACGCCGGTCAGACCGAATTCAACGACGTCAACACATGGATTGATTTGGCGCGGACCCTTGAAGCGGCAAAGTTCGATGCAATGTTCTTCGCCGATGTCTCGGGGCTGTATGGAGACTCGGACGCCGACTTCGACGTCTACGCGAACGAAGGCCTGCAGATCCCGTCCAACGATCCCACCGTGCTCCTCGGGGCCCTCGCGGTAAGCACCAAACACATCGGCCTGGCGACCACCTCCAACGTGGTGCAGAACCACCCTTACAACTTTGCCCGGCAGATTTCCACGCTCGACCACATTTCCGGTGGTCGGATCGCCTGGAACATCGTCACCGGCATCAATGACAATGCCTCACGCAACTACGGCCTGCCGCAGCTGACCGACCACGCCGAGCGTTATGCCTGGGCCGACGAGTATGTCGATGTCGCCTACAAGCTCTGGGAAGGTTCCTGGGATGCGGAGGCACTGATGCAGGACAAGGAGAACGGGGTCTACTCCGATGCTTCGAAGATCCACAAGATCTACCACGAGGGCCAGCGCTACCGGGTCGAGGGGCCGCACCTGCCCTCTCCCTCGCCCCAGCGCACCCCCCTGTTGTTCCAGGCCGGTTCCTCTGTCTCGGGTCGTGCCTTCGCGGCGCGCAATGCCGAGGCCACCTTCATCATTGCGCCTTCGCCGGCCATCGCTGCCGAGCTCATCAGTGACACCCGCCGGCTGGCCGTTCAGTACGGACGCAACCCGGAGGACATCAAGTTCTTCCAGGGCCTGTCCTTCATCATTGGGGACACCGAAGCCGAGGCCAGGGAAAAGGAGGCGTATTACGACAAGTTCGTGAGCGTCGACGGCTACCTGGCCCATTCGGCCATCGTGGACAAGACCGGACGCGTCTACCCGCCCGAAACGCCGATTGCCGACCTGGACACCAACACCGGCAAGGGCTTCTCCGAATGGGTGTCCAAGCACATCACCGATCGCGAGCCGGTCGTCGCTGACATCGCCTGGCTCCAGGCCCGCAACACCCGCGTGGTGGGAACCCCGGAACAAATCGCCGATAAAATCGAGCAGTGGCAGGCCGCAGGCGTGGACGGCATCAACGTCATCAACTGGGTGATCCCGGGTTCCTTCGAGGAGTTCGCCGACACGGTCCTTCCCGTGCTGCGTGAACGCGGCCTGGCGCAGAGCGAATACGCGCAAGGAACACTGCGCGAAAAGCTGTTTGGCGACGGTCCCCTGCTCAATGAGCGCCACCCGGCGGCCGGCTACCGCGGCGCCTTCGCCTCGGGTCCGACCAGCTGGGAAGAGGCCGAAGCCAAGCGCAGCCTCGATGCTCCGCGCCTCGGCGTGGATTCCTGACCCGGCGGAACCACCTCACCCGCCCCCGCCGAAATCCGGTCCGTCTGGCGGCCGGCATGCCACGTCAGTGGAGCCCCCGAAGACACCTGATCGATGAGGTCTACGGTTGGGCGGTGAACCCGACCGGCACCGCGGCGGCCGTCCACACGCTTCCGTCCTGGGCGCTGGACACGAACAACAGCAGAACGCCGGTACCGGTGCCGGGGTTTTCCCACTGAATGCTCCCGCTGAACGGCGCCAGGTCGGGCCCGGATCCACCCATGACGATCCCGGTACCGAGCGGCTCCACCGTCCCGTGGGCATGGACCTCGACATTCACGGTTGCCTCGAAGGCGCGCGAAGATCCGGAAAGCGCCACCGGGGAGCTGATCAGGGCACTGGCCACCGGCACATCCAGCTGGATCTCGCTGCTGGCCGCCCCGATGGCGTACCACTGGCCGTCGGAAAGCTGCCGCAGCAAAACGGTGGTCACTGCTCCGTCCGCGACGGGGCGGACTTCCAACTCACCTGAGCGCGAATCCCCCTGCATGAATTCGCCATAGACCGGGTCGGTGAACCCGGCGAAGTCCTCGGCGAATCCGCCGGCCGCGTCTTGAGGGGTCCCATAGCGCAGGGCGCCTCCCGGATCCGGCCAAATGACTGTCGCGGCCTCGCCGGCGGGCAGCGAGGCCGGCGGGGTGCCGGGCAAGTCCGATGCACTCGCCGTCGGCGACGGTGCCATTGATGTGGCGGAAGGGCCGGGAGAGCTGGGCGACCCGGTCGCATCCGGGCCGTCCTGGCCAGGGCCGCCGGCCTGTTGCATCAGCAGGATCGCGATCCAGACAGCGGCCGCCACGAGTGCTGCGACAAGCACTACGACGACGGTTTTACGGCCACGGGCGGACGGTGCTGGGTTTTCGTTCATGCGTGCACCGTAACAACGTGTACGCCGCGCAAACAAGTCCGGGCAGGCCGCATTTCGGTGACGTTTTCGGTGCACACCACGGCCCCGGCAAGCGCCTGCGGCGTATCGGCACAGGAGCCCGTTTCGCTCCCCGGAGCGGATGGGTCATTGGCCCCGCACGGCTCCGGCCCGGCTACCCCGAGGGG